>NZ_JAAKGQ010000083.1:0-6716 GCF_011043515.1 Sphingobacterium sp. SGL-16
TTTCAGTGCCCTCCCAAATTTGGTGAGGTTTTTTGAAATACTTTTAGATTTCTCCTATAGTCAGAACGACAATAAAGGATTTTATCCCAAATTAGCTAAACTTTCTTCTAAGATTTGAATTTTAGCTTCAGCATCGGCTTTTTTGTTTTGTTCGTTTTGTACGATTTCTGGTTTTGCATTTTGAACGAAACGCTCGTTTGATAATTTCTTATCTACCGAAACTAGGAAACCTTTTAAGTACTCGATTTCTTTGGTAATACGTTCACGTTCTGCTTCTACGTCAATATTATCAGCAGCCAACTGTACATAACATTCTGTTTTACTAGCTAAGAAGCTTAAAGCACCTGTTACTTTCTCTTGTACGAAAGTCAGTTCAGAAATATTCGCCAATTTGATAATAGATTCTTGGTATTTCGCAAAATCAATATCTGTATTGCTAATGGCTAAAGGTAATTCCACTTTAGGCGAAATACCTTTTGAGTTACGTATTGCACGAACTTCCGAAATGATTTGTTGTACTGTTGCAAATTCCTTGATGATATTCTCATCAAAAGTAGCTACTTTAGGATATTCTGCTACGATGATACAGTCTTTAGCATCACGAGCTCCGAAAATCTCATCATGGTACAATTCTTCTGTCAAGAAAGGCATGAAAGGATGTGCCAATGCCAATACTTTTTGGAAGAAAACTTTAACCGTTTCTAATGTTTCTGCTTCGATTGGTTGTTGGTAAGCTGGTTTTACTAATTCCAAGTACCAAGCACAGAAATCATCCCAAATCAATTTGTAAGTTGCCATTAAGGCATCTGACAAACGGTAGTTTGCGAAGTGTTCATCAATTTCAGCTACAGCTTGGTTGAAACGGTTTTCGAACCATACAGCCGCAGTTTTTTGCGCTTCAGTAGCTGGCGTATTTGTTGTTTCCCAACCTTTTACCAAACGGAACGCATTCCAGATTTTGTTAGCGAAGTTACGACCTTGCTCACAGTAAGAAACGTCAAACATCAAGTCATTTCCGGCAGGAGAAGATAACAACATACCCACACGTACACCGTCTGTGCCGTATTGTTCCATCAACTCTATAGGATCAGGGGAGTTACCCAATGATTTTGACATCTTACGACCCAACTTGTCACGCACGATACCCGTTAAGTATACATTACGGAAAGGAGGTTTTTGTGTATAGTCATGCCCCATGATGATCATACGTGCTACCCAGAAGAATAAAATTTCTGGAGCAGTCACTAAGTCATTCGTAGGGTAGTAATATTTGAAATCTTCGTTTTCAGGGTTACGAACACCGTCGAAAACGGACATTGGCCACAAGCCTGAAGAGAACCATGTATCCAATACGTCGTCTTCTTGACGAATACCTGCTGCAGATTTTCCTTGAGCTTCAAATTCTTTGATCGCGTCAGCTTCAGTTTTAGCAACTACCCATTCATTTTTGTCATTGTACCAAGCCGGAATACGTTGTCCCCACCACAATTGACGTGAGATACACCAATCTTTCACATTTTCCATCCAATGCTTGTAAGAAGCAAAGAATTTTTCTGGAATCAATTTGATTGTGCCATCTTCTACATAGGACAAAGCAGGTTTAGCGATTTCTTCCATTTTACAGAACCATTGCATCGATAATTTAGGTTCGATAGCAGCATCTGTACGTTCAGAGAAACCAACTTGTGATTTGTAGTCTTCGATTTTCTCGATTTGACCAACTTCTTCCAATAATTTAGCAACTTTCTTACGTGCGATAAAACGATCTTCGCCTACTAATATTTCTGCTTTTTCGTTTAATGTTCCGTCATCATTTAAGATATCAATAACTGGAAGATTGTGTTTTTGACCTAATTCGTAGTCATTCAAATCGTGTGCAGGCGTTACTTTCAAACATCCTGTACCGAATTCCATCTCCACATATTCATCTTGAATAACCGGAATCTCACGATTTACCAACGGAACGATAACTGACTTACCTTTAAGGTGTGCATAACGCTCATCGTTAGGGTTGATACAGATAGCTGTATCCGCCATAATCGTTTCCGGACGCGTAGTGGCTATGATAATATATTCATCCGAATCTTTGATTTTATAACGGATGTAGTATAATTTTTGATTTACTTCTTTACGGATTACTTCTTCGTCAGAAAGCGCAGTTTTGCCTTGTGGATCCCAGTTTACCATTCGAACACCACGGTAGATATAGCCATCTTTGTAAAACTTGATGAACGTATCAATAACGGCTTCTGACAAATCAGGATCCATTGTGAATTTTGTGCGATCCCAATCACATGAAGCACCTAATTTTTCTAATTGCTTCAAGATGATACCGCCGTATTTCTCTTTCCATTCCCAAGCATGTTTCAAGAAATCTTCACGAGTCAATGATTTTTTGTCAATTCCTTGTTCTTTCAACATGGCAACGACTTTAGCTTCCGTAGCGATAGAGGCATGGTCAGTGCCAGGTACCCAACATGCATTTTTACCTTGCATACGTGCACGACGAATCAATACATCTTGAATGGTATTATTCAACATGTGTCCCATGTGTAACACGCCAGTAACGTTTGGTGGGGGCATGACAATCGTGTATGGTTCACGCTCATCGGGTGTAGAACGGAAAAATCCGTTTTCCATCCAGTAAGAATACCATTTTTCTTCTGCTTCTTTCGGATTATAAGTCTTTGCTATACTCATTGTTAAAATTCGATCAAAAAATTGAAGTACAAAATTACGGATTTAATAGGACTTAAATGTATCAATCAAAATAAAAAATGATATTGATAAGGGAATAGATATGAGTATATATGATTACTTTTGGATGAAATTTGGATTTATTATTTATTAATTAAAATATTGTAAAGAATGAATAAGCCCGCTTGGCGTTCACATATCCTTTTTTTACTGAGTTATTTCCTGTATTGGTATGTACTTTTTCTATTTGATAGAACCGCCTTTTTGATAAGTAATTGGTCTAAATTTGAAGATAAATCTGATATTCTTTATTCGTATCTCTATGGAATCCGCTTGGATGCTTCGTTAGCTTGTTATTTCATCGCTTTACCTTTTATATTCTATATTATTCAGCTGTTGGTTATTAAAAAGCCTGTTTCTCCATGGTGGCTACGCGGTTATACATTAGTTCCAACCGTATTGTTTGCACTAATCACTATAGTAAACAATCCGCTTTATGAATCCTGGGGAGAGAAAATTAGTAAGCGTGCGATCTTGTTAGGAGCAGGTACTGTTGGTGGAGTTACGAGTTCAATTGATCTAGGAATGTTGATTTTCGCAGCTATTACAGTGGTTTTATATTTTGTAATTGCACACTATACTTACCACGGTATAGTCGTGAGAGCAGCAAAATACAGGAATCAAAATTGGTCATCTATATTAGTTGTTTTTGTTACTGGAGCATTTGTCCTTTTTGCTTTTATACGAGGTGGTTTCGGTCGTGCAACATTGAATCCAAGTGCAGTTTATTTTTCGGATAATACAACTTCAAATCACTTAGCTGTAAATACGTATTGGGCTTTTTTAAAAGATATGATGAAAAGCGCTAAGAAAAATCCTTATCGTTTTATGTCAGAAGAAGAAGCTCAACAAATTATTAATCCTGTGCTTCCTAAAACTTCAGATACAGTAGAAAATGTATTAAGAATGGACCGACCAAATGTTGTTTTAATTCTTTTGGAAGGAATGGTGGCGCAGGTGTTTGAGGAGCTAGGTGGTGAAAAGGGTATTACGCCAAACTTGGATAAATATATGCGTGAAGGCGTGAATTTTACACGAGCTTATTCTGCTGCTGATCGTTCGGACAAAGGGATGATTGCTGTAATGAGTGGTTTTCCTTCACAAGGAACGGAGAGTATCATACAATACATTCCGAAGCACGAAAAATTACCTGCAATTGGACAGATATACGATTCGTTGAAATACAGCACTTCGTTTTATCACGGAGGGCAAAGTCAGTTTTACAATTTCAAATCTTATATGTTTACGCACGGAATTGAAAGAGTAGTAGATAATGCAGATTTTGATTTACACGAGAAAAGAAATTCTTGGGGTGTGTACGATCATGTTGTAGCAGAACGTATGCTACAAGATTTGGATGAGGATAAAAAGCCATTTTTCTCCATCTTCTATACGTTAGTAAATCACGAACCATATAATCTCGATGGAGGATATAAATTTGGTAAAAAGACTAAAGCGGATATGTACCGCAGTACAGCGTATTATACGGATACGATGATTGGAAATTTTGTAGAGCGTGCTAAGAAGAAAGGGTGGTACGATGATACTATTTTTGTAGTGGTATCCGATCATGGAAATATTTACCCAAATGAAAAATATGGCTTAGAGCATCCTAAGCGTTACCATATTCCGTTGTTTATTTTTGGCGGTGCTTTGAAAGAAGAATGGAAGGGGCGTAAAATGGAACAGGTCGTAAGTCAGTTAGATGTAGCAACTACTTTGTGGAATTTTGTTAGTGATAAACCATCTCCTTTTAAATATTCTTTTGATCTATTTACGAGGTCGAGACTGCATGTGGCATTTTATAATTCCAATAGCACATTTGGCATTGTCACAAATGAGCAGGCGGTAGGATATGATGTGTTAGGGGGTAAAGTCGCTTACAAAGAGGGCGTTAAGATAGATAGTCAAAAAGATAGCTTAATCCGTATTGCAAAAGGGTATTACCAAGAAGTTTTTAAAGATTTTCAAAATTATTAATATGAAATACATACAATTGAAGGGCTATTTTAATACGTTGCTTTTATTGTTTATTCAGTTTGTTTTCCTTCTACTTGTTTATGCCATTCTAAGATTGGGGTTCTACGGTTTTAATAAGGCTTTATTTCCTCATGTGAGCAGTCATGAATTGGCAACCATGTTAGTAGGTGGTGTCAAATTTGATGTAGTAGCCATTTTGTATTTCAATATCCTTTATATCTTACTTCAGAGTTTACCTTTTCCATTTAAATATAATATTACTTATCAGAAGGTCTGCAAATGGGTTTTCGTGATAACGAATTCTATTGGTATAGCCTTGAATTTAGTGGATTTTGCGTATTATCCCTTTACGCTTAAACGTACAACAGGAACTGTGTTTGGGCAGTTCGCTAATGAAGAAAACCTACTAAAATTGACAATTGATTTTCTAATAGGTTATTGGTATTTGTTGGTCTTATTTGTGCTTTTAGTTTGGCTTTTGGCTAAAGCTTATGATCGAATAAAATTGGTAAGAACGGATAAGATAAATTGGTTGTTTTATACCGTTCAATTCGCTTCTTTTCTATTTATTATTTTCCTGTTTATTGGTGGTGTGCGTGGTGGATGGGCACATAGTACCCGTCCTATCACGTTGAGCAATGCTGGTGATTATGTGAAAAATCCGGAAGAAATGAACATTGTGTTGAATACACCTTTCAGTATATTGAAAACATTAAAAGCGGTTTCTTTAAAAGAAGTAAATTACTTCTCGGAAGAGGAATTAAATGCAAAATATACTGTCATTCACCAGCCAAAAGATTCTTCTGAATTCAAGAAGCTCAATGTTGTGCTGTTGATTTTAGAGAGTTTTGGGAAAGAACATATAGGCGCATTAAATAAGGATATCAATAACGGGACCTATAAAGGTTATACACCATTTTTGGATTCTTTAATTGGCGAATCTTATACGTTTACGCGTACGTATGCAAATGGTCGTAAATCTATCGATGCATTACCTTCTGTAATCACAGGTATTCCATCTGTAGGAGAACCATTTGTATTGTCAATTTATTCGGGAAATAAAACGACGAGTATGGCGAAATTATTAGGTGATGAAGGATATGAAACAGCATTTTTTCATGGTGCACCAAATGGTAGTATGGGCTTTTCGGCATATACCCAATTAGCAGGTATAAAACATTATTACGGAAAGAATGAATACAATAATGATGCAGATTTTGATGGTATTTGGGGTATTTGGGATGAACCGTTTATGCAGTTCATGGGAGACAAAATGAATGAGTTACCACAGCCTTTTTTTGCTGGATTTTTCTCTTTATCCTCACATCATCCATTCAAAGTTCCCGAAAAATATAAAGGTAAATTTCCGAAAGGATCCTTAGAAATTCATGAGCCTCTCGGTTACTCAGATTATGCTTTGAAAGAGTTTTTTGCAAAAGCTTCTAAAGCACCTTGGTTTAAAAATACATTGTTTGTGATTTGCGCGGATCATGCAACTATGAGTTACTTGCCAGAATATCAAACGGCTCCGAATTCTTTTGCTATTCCTATAATTTTTTATCAGCCTGGAAGCAATCTCAAAGGTATATCGGATAAAATGGTTCAGCAAATTGATATTCTTCCGACGGTGTTAAACTATCTGCATTATCCAAAACCTTATTTTTCTTTTGGTTTTGATGCTTTCGAAGAGAATAAAGATAACTTTGTGGTCAGTAATATTGGCGGTGTGTATAATCTATTTCAGCATGATTATTACATGACGCACGATGGAGAGAAAGTTACCTCTATCTTTAATCTCAAAGAGGATAAATTCCTTAAACGGGATTTAATTTATAATACGTCCTTAAAAGATTCATTGGAAAATACATTGAAAGCTTTTATTCAGCGTTATAATCATTGTATGATTCACAATAAGTTGACAGTTGATTAAACGCTAGAAAATATCTTAAAAAAAGTCAGGCTCGATTTTTCGAGCCTGA
>NZ_JAAKGQ010000084.1:0-6097 GCF_011043515.1 Sphingobacterium sp. SGL-16
GCAGTCCACTTCAACATCCCTTTCCTATAAATCATTTATTTAAAAAACTAAAACTCTTCTTCGCTTGACAACAGTTCTTTGTGATTACTAACTGCTGTACGAGTCTTCGTTTTATGCTTGTTAATCTGTCTTCTTAAGGATTCGACTGCAACATCAGTTGCCTCTTCGAAGCTTTTCGCCTGAGCTTTAGCGAATAACTGTGTTCCTGGAATATTAAATTTCAATTCCACAATTTTGTTGGCTTCATCTTCCACATTTTCTAGTCGTAAGTAACATACCCCTTCAATGATATTATCCAAAAATTGCTCTAATTTCGCAGTTTTTCTTTTAATAAAATCGATCAATTTTTGATCAGCATTGAATTTAATTGATTGCACAGTTACGTTCATGTTTTCCTCCTTTTTTAAGCTTTTGGATGTGCTTGTTTATAAATATTTTTTAATCGTTCTACAGAATTGTGTGTGTAAATCTGCGTGGCAGACAATCCTGCATGTCCTAATAACTCTTTAATCGCGTTCAGATCAGCTCCGTTATCTAGCAGTGATGTAGCAAAACTATGTCTTAATATATGTGGACTTCGTTTTTGTTGCGATGTTATAATACTTAGATATTTATTTACCACTCGATATACCAGTTTAGGATAAGCCTTCTTCCCTTCTTTTGTAACGATCAAATGCTCTGAATTATTTTGTAGTTTACTTTCTTTTTTCTTTTCTAAATACTGTTTAAGTTCATGGATCAATGTTGAATACATCGGAACAAACCTTAATTTGTTCCTCTTACCTAATATAAGGATTTTTTTATTGAAAAAGTCAATATCCCGCTCTTTTATTTCTAACAATTCCGCTAAACGTATCCCCGTTCCAAACAGCAATTCTACTATTATAAAATCACGGCTATTTTCGAAAGAATCTTCCATATCTTCCATCTGTTCTAACAGCACCGTCATTTTCTCCTTCTCTACCACAACAGGCAACTTCTTTCCTACTTTCAAGGCTTTAATCAAATGCACTGGATTGCTGATTGATAAAGATTCACGCTGAAGATATTTATAATATGATTTAAGAACAGAAATAGCACGGTTTACCGAAGTAGCTGTTTTTCCTTTTTCCTTCATCGTAGCGAAGTAATAGCGGCAAAATTTATAATCTACCTCTTCGAAATGCATTCCCTCAGCTTCTAAAAAATCTAAATACGATTGCACTTCGGTATCATAGGCCGTAATGGTATGTGCTGAATAACGCTTCTCGTACTTTAAAAAATTAATGAAACTGCTTTTATACATAGATATTGTTTAACATCAATCAATATAAATAATATCAAGTAATATAACTAGATTAACGATTAGATTGTTTACGAAAACTCAAATAAAACTTTTCTTGGAGAAAAAAGTGTGATAAGATGAGCAAAACATAAGAATATCGATGTGATTTTGAATATAAAAAAGCTTTAACCTATCTTTAGGTAAATATTAGAGATATGAAATTCGGACAAGTACCAGATCCTTCAATTATAGATTTTACCATTCCTCCAACACCGCCGGAAACTATTGCTTTATTGAACGAAAATAAAGATGATAATCCGATAGAAGTTTACGTTGGATGTGCCAAATGGAATAAGACTGACTTAAAAGATTTTTATCCTAGAGGTACAAAAGATGAACTGGCTTATTATTCGACCCAATTCAATTCTATCGAGTTAAATGCTACTTTCTATAATTCCCCAAGCAAACAGCAAGTAGAAACTTGGCGTGAAAAAACGCCGAAAGATTTCAAATTCTTTCCTAAAATTCCGCAATCCATTAGCCATTTTTCTAGGCTTTTGAACACGGATGAGAAAGTAAAAGAATTTGTGGATGCTACCGTGCTTTTTGAAGACAAATTAGGAATGGCATTCTTACAATTCATCGACAATTTCAAACCGAAAGACTTTGATAGATTAGAAAAATTCCTCAAAGAATTCCCTAAGGGCTATCCTTTGGCTGTTGAGGTACGTAACGAAGAATGGTTTAAGCCAGAGGTAGCAGAAAAATTCTATAAACTGTTGGAAGAAACTAACAAAACCAATGTTTTGGTGGATACTGCTGGAAGACGCGACATGATGCATATGCGCTTGACTACGCCGACAGCTTTTGTACGTTATGTAGGAGCAAATCACCCTTCGGATTATACGCGATTAGATGAGTGGATTGAAACCATTGTCGAATGGAAAAAAGCAGGGTTACGACGATTATATTTCTTTATTCACCAAAATGTAGAAGTAGAATCACCTCTACTAGCTGCACATTTTATAGAAAAATTAAATAAAGCTATCGGAACAAATCTTCCAATACCCAAGAAACCAGACGATCCTAAAAAAGGTGGCTCTACTTTATTTTAATATATGAAGCTCAATAAAATACACCATATCGCAATAATTGTAAGCGATTACGCAAAGTCTAAACATTTCTACACTGAAATCTTAGGCTTAGACATCTTGAAAGAAACCTTTCGCGAGGCACGAAATTCTTACAAGTTAGATTTAGCACTAAATGGTCAATACATTATTGAGCTTTTTTCTTTTCCTGATTACGTTTCTCGCCCCTCTTATCCTGAAGCTTTAGGATTAAGACATCTTGCTTTTGAAGTGGATGATATCGAGCAATCAGCTTTTGAGCTTCAAGCGCACAATATCCCCACAGAACCTATTCGCATAGACGAGATAACAGGTAACAGATTCTTTTTCTTTACCGACCCAGATTGTTTACCGTTAGAATTTTATGAGAAATAAAGTTGATTAGCTAATAATCTGCATAACTTCTCCGGCTACTTTTCTATTGTATTCGTTCGTCATACTCTTGTGATTAATTAAATCTACAATAGTACCGATTAAACAAAAACCACCTGTTAGAAAATATACGATTCCCATAGCTATTTGTCCCAATACAAAGCGCTGCACTCCAGCGATGATGATAAGGCCTAATAATGTATAAATAAGAATTTCCTGAGCTTTTTTACGTCTAGTGGCATAGATTTGTACGAAACTGCGCAATTGGGTTTCATTAAGGTTAGCCGTGATTTGATTGAGGTAGATTAATTCATCATTAGAGATATTATCTAAATGTATGAAAGGATTAAATTGTGTCATTTTTAGGTTTTATGAGTGTTAAATAATTTTTAGTCAATTGAATTATGCGGTAAATTAGAACAGCAAAGACAGGAAATCCCAACCAATGCATTTTAAAGGAAGCATGTACCTGTCCATGCATTAATAAACTTACTGACCGAGCAAGCCCACAACCTGGACACCAACTAAATCCCAGTCCATGAATTGGACAAATCGAAATACTTTCTTTATCTATCTGAAGATTATAAAGCCAAATAAACGCTCCTAACCATATTAATAGTTCAAGCGGTATTTTCTTTATCATCATAGGCATAATACTAACTAAGTTAGAGAGAAAAGAAAAATAAAACAATAGCTATTGAATACTGTCTTTCCAAATTCCTAATGCATGCTCTCTAGCATATACTTGCGCTTCATAAAAGAGATTCTCATAAGTAATATTAGGCGGAATAGTCATCAAGGTAGCATAGCCTTCACGAATTATCTTCTCATTTAGGAAGGTACCGTCATTAAGATAAGCATAGGCTAATGTTCTTCCATATCGGTCTAAAGAATCGATATCAAATGTCAATTTGATATAAGGATTACTAGTCAGTATACTATCCACGTATGCTTTAGCATGCGCACCGAACGGATGCTTCTTTTTATTGAAAACGGATTTATTCTCGGGAGCATCTATTCCAATCAAACGAATCTTCACGCGATTTCCTTCATGATTTAATACCCAAAAAGTGTCTCCATCCACAAAAGTATCTACTTTGAATATGGTGGGATTGTGATACATTTCCCGTTCAAAATTCTCTTCAAAAGGAACAGTACTCGAGGAATAGTTCTGAGATTGGCAATAAGAAAGCAGAAAAGTAATAAATAGTAATAAGTGTTTTAGCATGATATTAATTTAGACAACAAAGATAGCTCTCATTATAACTTTTCCATGAAGCTTTTTACTAACGCATAACCCTCATCTTTCTTTTTCACTGCTTGATGAACTTCTACCATATCTGCACCTGATGCTGTCAACCATTCTTTCCAAATTAATTTCATTATTTGAAAATCAGTTGGATGATGTTTCGCTACTCCGTTTTTATCTAATGACCTATCAATCATTTCTAACACTAATACATTTACCCCTTTTAAATCATTTGTAGTTTTGCGAAGTAAATACTCCTGATTAGAAAGAATAAACTTCTCTAAATCTTTTTGTCCACTAGCATTATATTCCTTTCTAATTTTAGTTATCCGTTTAGGATCAAATACATATCCATTTGCCTTATTTGCATTTTCAATATATCCATCAGTAAATAAAACAACTACATTCTTATATCGCTTTAAAACAATAGGATCAAGAACTGTACTCGTAGGAGAAGTAATATCTTCTAATTCTCTTAATTTTAAAGATGTTGTGATAGTCTCATTAAAGTAATTCCACAAATCAGCTCCTGCTGAATTATTTATGGAATAATTATAAATACTTCTGACATTGGATTTAAATAGATAAATATCTTTATCAATACTATCCCTTAAATAAGATGCAGCTTCAGCCAATTTACCTTTGAATCGCAAAAGATTAATTTCTAACTCCTCAGGCTTACAAACATCTGAATTATTTATAGTCGATTTATTAATAAAATCAAACTTGTAAATATCCCATTGATTCAAACTGCGACCTTTCAAATCAACTAATACTTTAATATTATCCAAAATATTCGATAGAATCATGGTGTCATGAACAGGTTTTGGATGAATATTTTGATTAATTCTATTAGATAAATCTGGAACTAATAATACGTTATAATCATTAACATACACAGTATCTCGCTTAGCATTCTCATTAGTATTGCTACTGGACCCACAAGAAATTAAAAAAGTTAATAAAACAACGCTTAAAAGAAAATTTTTTATACACATATCAAATATAGATGACTAATTATTAACTGTTAAAGAATCTAATTTTAAGTCCAAAGACGAGTCAACTTGCCAATGCATAGACTTTAGCCAATTTTCAATTTCTTGTATGGCGTCTTTTGTTTTTATTTCGGCTAATTGTACGGCGTAGAATTCGTATAAATATTTACTCCAGCCTTCCATGAAAATATTACATCTGTTTTCCATTTCAGATTTAGAAATTGGCAGTTTGTCGTTATCAATTTGACTTTTATAAATGTTAGAAAAGTTTATAATTTTTTCATTAAATGAATTTAAGAGTTGTCTTAAATCATTTATTTCGTCAGTATGCTGTATAGGTAAGATTTGAAGTCTTTGTTTCAAACTACTCAGATCTGCATTCAACACTAACAAGCTAGCTTTTAATTCATCATTATTAGCATAGATATTCTTAATATCATTTTCATATTTCTCAATATCCGATTCCAAATTGACAATAATTTGCTTGGTAATAGCTTCTTGATGTGTTTGATTTCTTTTATTTACAGAGGCAATTAGTTTATTAAATACTTTAGAAAACAAAAATAGGCCCAAGGTTCCTAAAATAAACACCAGCCAAAAGTTACTAGTCCCTAACATATCTACGAATGTAACCTCCGTAAGTTCTCTACTATGTTTTAAATTTTCAACTTTATTGATATTAATAGCAACTTTATATGCGATAAAAGCATCCACCACTAGGATAAATAAAAGACCGCCAAATTTATTGAATAGCTTAGATAATATATTGGTTCGGGAATTATCACTCTTGTTTATCTCCTCATCCGAGGAATTAGCTAAATATTCGTACATGCCTAACCCTAATGGAATAGAAACAAATAACATCAAAAATAAGATTCCCCCTGTACCTTTTTTCCAAATATTAGTAATTGCATGAGGATTGAAAACTTCCGGAGTAATCACATTTCCCCCTCTTAGAGCTTCTGCTATAGCCTCTTCATTTGAGAACATAAAAATATATGCTACTGAAGAATAAAAAACAAAAATATATGAGATTAATAAGAATAAAAGAACACAAAGAATGACAGATTTTACCCAATCGATCGAG
>NZ_JAAKGQ010000085.1:0-5955 GCF_011043515.1 Sphingobacterium sp. SGL-16
TTTATTCTTGACCTTAAGTGGCATAAGTTGGCTCTAGAAGGTGAATACCCCCATTATAGTATACTTAAAAGTATACTAAATATCAATCTAAACTAACAGCAAAATAGATAAGATATATTCAAAGGATACCAGAATCTCCATTTGGACAAGTTAGACCAAGAAAAGTAGGGCTCTACCCAACTTCCGCTTGCTCAAATGTCTTGCTCAAATGTCTTGTCCTAGAATCACAATATTTTGCTTCGCAATCGAAGAGCGGAGATAACTTTCCGATCTAGTTTATAAATTATTAGCGAAACTTTTTCAAGAAACCGAACATTCTAATGGTACTACTTTTCGAGTCCTTCCTAAAGTCTAGTTCACATACAATGGGTCTATCATAATAGATAGACATTTGACGAATTACTTGATGATCCTGATGGAATCCCGGCCAGATAATTTTTTATTTGGAGTATGTGTCCAAAAAAAGTTTCTTAATCAGGAATACCATGGAAAAAAACATTATTTCAAGGCAGATTGTCAATCCACATGCAGCAGGGATTGATATAGGCTCCAAGATGCATATTGTTGTTGTTGATTAGAACTTGGAAAATTTGCATTCTTTTGAGATTTTTACTAAGGAACATCAGGAAATCATCAACTTTTTGCATAGCCATAACATTACGACAGTTGCTATGTAAAGAGCAGGCAATTACTGGCAGGCGCTTTTTAATGACCTTCAGCGATCAGGATCTGAGGTCATTTTGGTTTCGGCATTTTTATTTTTGTCCTCACCTTCAATGTCTTCCGTCTATATAATAGCTCATAATTCGGCGTCTTTTTTTGTTAATAATCCTTGCAATTAAGGTTGGTAGGATGGTTTGCCCTTATAAAGACTTTCCCTTTACACGCATTGGGATATCTTTTTATTATTTCACACGAAATAAAAGAAAATAAAATCGGGTTTATTAATGCAAGTGTGACTATTCAGGAGAAATCTGAAAATGAAACAAACCTTTATGATAGATTGATTGAAGAAAAAGATAAGGTTATTGCTCTTCAAGCCAAATACATAGCAGAACTAGAGGAAAGTTAGCAAATAAGTAGTATAAAGGGGAGCTTTTTGCTCTCCCTTATACTGATCACGATCGAGCAAACTCAATCAATGGGCCTATATCCCCTGCATCTGCTGCCCTTACTGCCTGTAAGTAGGTTACCCTTGTTTCTCCCTGATGTACAAGATTGGCAGCACCCCAGCTAAATACATTTTGTTTAAAAATTTTGTCAATGATGATATCGGCCATAAGCCGGCTATGTCTGCCATTTCCATTCGGAAAACAGTGGATGCTTACGATACGATGCTTGAACCTTAAAGCGATCTCTTCCGGCGGGTAGGTATTGTGTTCCACCCAATATAACGTGTCATCTAACAAAGTTCTTAGCTCAGGGCCAATTCTCCATCTGGCAATACCGATATTTTTTTCGGTATTACGGAACTGTCCTGCCCAAGACCATACATCACCATACATTTTTTGATGCAACTGGCATATGAAGGCTTCCCTTAGGATCTGATCTGGTCTCAATCTACGTTTAAGCACCCATTGTACAGCCTCTTCAATGTTCTGCTGTTCAAACTCATCAAGTTCACCCCGTGTGGATATGGTGTCAATCAGCAAGCCGTCTATTTCTTCCGGATCTAAGGGAGTCTGTCCTGGATTGTACTCGAAATCTAATCCCATAGAATCTTAGGCATTTCGCTTACTATTTCAGCGGTCCTTTCCTGTATCGCTTTTTCAATACGCTTCTTTGAATTTTCTTGATCTTCAAGTTTCATGGAATTTGAAGTACGTAATACGATCTGCATTGCTAATTCCTTCGCTTTCCGTTCAATCAACTTTTCAAGAGACCCGTCTTTTGGGACAAAACCATATACGAGTTGCATATCCAAAGCATGAGCTGTCTCTTTTAAGGATTTTAGAGATATAGTACCATCTTTTTCCCTTCGCTCCATATCTTGTACACTTTGTTTGGTAATGGATAATCTGTTTCCTAATTGTTGCATTGACATTCCTAGTGCTGTACGAATAGCACGAATCCATCCACTAGGAGGCATGGGAATGGTCTGAATATTTCTAAAAGCCTCTATTTTAGTGCTTAAATGCTGAATCTGTAATTTTTTCTTTATCATAAGTCAAGCTTTAATATGATAATAATAATTTAAATGTAAGGTTATAATATGACATATACAAACAAAAAGTAAAACTAAAGACTTACTTTATAACAAAATAGTAAGACTATAGATTGACATATAAAAGTAAAAAGTAAAACCCTAGGCTTACTTTACGAAGTAATAGTAAATCTATAGTATGACAAATGATAGGTTGATAAAAATAGAAATTAGACCATTAACCAGGTTGTCAAATGAATTTCAAAATAATAAAGGACAACAATATCTTTTATTATTATTTGCTTACCTTTGTTCTATCAAAGTAAGTCAAATTAAACACGTCATAAATAATGATACATGACATAGAAAATATTTTAGATATTCGTCAACTAGTAGATTCGTTCTATGGCAAAGTGAGAAAAGATCCAATAATTGGAAAATTGTTCAATGACAAAATTCAAGACTGGGATACCCATCTTGAAAAAATGTACCGATTTTGGCAAACAGTTTTATTAAATGATCACACGTATCAGGGAAGCCCTTTTGCGCTACATGCACCTTTACCCATAGAGAAAAGTCATTTTGATCGTTGGATACTTTTATGGAATGAGACAATTGACAATCATTTTACAGGAAAGATTGCTGAAGAAGCGAAATGGAGAGGCGATAAAATGGCAGCCATGTTTCTTTCAAAAATTGAGTATTATAGAAACAACAACGTGAAACCTATTCTTTGAGTATCTGAATAGGTAAATGGATAAATAATTTAATATCAATCTATGGAAAAAGCATCTATTTTTGAAAATATAACACACGGAGATAGTAAACCAGCAATTACTGTTCTTTTAAATACTAACACAATAAAAGAAGTTAGGATTGTTTTCCGGGAAAATCAGGAAATGAAAGAACACAAAGCCGGATATCCGATTGTAGTAGAAATAGTTGAAGGAAGCATCGACTTTGGGGTATTGGGTGAACGGCATATACTTAATAAAGGTATGTTGGTAGCCTTAGAAGCTTCGGTACCTCATGATCTGATCGCAATAGAAGATAGTATCGTTAGACTTTCTTTGCATAAATTGGACAATATTTCAAGGGTTGAACAGATCAGCAAATAACAATCAAATGAATATACCTAATCATTATTATGGAAAATAAAGAAAATACTTTTAGTTACGATACGCTTAGTGAAGCAGTAAATGATTTGCAGAAAAGAGGATATACAAAAGACTTCTTGATTCCTGACGGGAAAGAATGTATTTATTGTCAGGATCACTCATTGGAATTATCTCCGGATGAATTCCTTATCGATGAAATATACCGATTTGAGGGGATGTCGGATCCGGCAGATGAGAGTATAGTCTTTGCCATTTCTTCTGAAAAACATGAGGTTAAGGGATTAGTTATAAATAGTTTTGGTGCTGATTTTGGATACAGGTCATCGAAATTGGTAGAGGATCTCCACAGAAGGGCACAAAATAACAATTAGAATATGGGTATATTCTCCAAAACTTGCGAATATGCAATGAGAGCAATGTTTTACATTGCTCAAAGATCGCAAGAAGGCCACCGTTCTGGTATTAAAGAAATAGCGGAACATATAGATTCACCAGAACACTTCCTTGCCAAAATCTTGCAAAAACTCAGTAAAGAAGGGCTTGTCCAATCTATCAAGGGCCCAAATGGAGGTTTTTACCTGGATGCTAAAAGTTTAACCCGTCCTCTTGCTGATATCGTTACCACTTTTGAAGGGGAACAAATTTTTACCGGATGTGGTATGGGACTGAGTTATTGCTCCGAAGAAAACCCATGTCCTTTGCACAATGACTTCAAAGAAGTTCGTAACAAGATTACCCGTATGCTGATGGATACAACTATTGGTCAGTTCAATCATGAACTGATAAAAGGACAGCTTACATTAAACAAATAAAAAAATTTCACAAAATAGAAGACAATTTTATCTTCTATTATTAATATAGTTCAAAAAAATGACACAAGATCAAAAAAACCTCGTAAAAGCAACCGTTCCGGTACTTAAAGAACATGGCGTATTACTGACAACCCATTTTTACAAACGTATGTTCGGACATAACCCTGAGTTGAAACATGTGTTCAATATGGGTAATCAAAAAAATCAGAAACAGCAGACCGCATTAGCTATGGCAGTATTGGCTTATGCTGAACATATTGAAAATCCATCGGTATTATTACCGGTACTTGACAACATTGGTCATAAACATACCAGTTTGGATATACGTCCGGAGCACTATGCAATTGTGGGTAAACATCTGCTAGCATCTATTGGTGAAGTTCTGGGCGAAACTGCAACACCGGAACTACTGGAAGCCTGGACAATGGCCTATCAGCAATTAGCCACTTTGATGAGTGGTCACGAACAGAAAATTTATAACGATCAGATCAATAAAACTGGCGGATGGGCTGGCTGGCGACCATTTGTGGTAAAGGAAAAAGTAAAAGAATCTACCGAAATTACTTCATTTTATTTATATCCTTCGGATAATGGTGTGGTGGCTGATTTTCAGCCTGGTCAATATATCAGTTTGCGTTTATTTCTTCCGGAATTAAACTTACTTCAACCGCGTCAATATAGTATCTCCTGTTCTCCGAACGGTAAATACTACCGCATTTCGGTAAAACGTGAATCCGGTAACACACACCCTGACGGGATGATCAGTAATCGTCTGCACGATCACGTGAATGAAGGTGATCTTATTGATCTATCAGCCCCTTCAGGTGTCTTTGTACTAAATACTGAACTGTCAAGACCTAAGGTATTTATTAGCGGTGGAGTTGGACAAACATCACTTATGGCTATGCTGGAAGATTTGGTACAACGTAAAAATGAAGACGAAAGCACGCCAATCACCTGGATACATGGTTGTCGTAACGAGGCTGTACATGCCTTTAAAGATAGGTTGGCAGAAATCACAAATTCACATCTAAATATACGTCAACATATCTTTTACGATCAAGTGGAATCATTGGATACTTCGTTTTATCAAGGATGGGTTGAATTATCAAAGATAAAAGATCAAGTTATAGATCAACAGGCTGAATATTATATCTGTGGTCCCGGACCATTTATCTCAAAACATTATACTTTCCTTGTGGATAACAATGTACCGAAGTCGGCCATTCATTTTGAAGAATTCGGTCCTGCTTCATTACAGGTTAACTAAGTCTAGTTTAATTTGATTAAAATAACAGCTCCGGACATACAGATGTACCGGGGCTAGTTACATTAGAACCTTATCAAGTTAGGCCTCCTGAATCAAGTGTTGTAAATCGGGATCATTTTTGATACGTTCAATTTCGCTTTCAATAACATGGACAACATCAAATTTTATCTGTCTGTAGTTCGATTCAATATCCTCTTTCATTTTGTCCTCGCCATGTTCATCCACAAAGGATAGGATATGCGGTATTTTCTGATAAGATTTAGTTTCTGATGCTACTTTCTCGTTGTCAACAACACTTTGCAGTTTGGCTTCATCATTTTTGTAATTTCTTACGTTTTGATAGTAGCCTGTAACAGCATTATACGCTCCAAATAAAGTGCCTTTTGTGGTGTCCATTTGTTGTGTATCACTTATCATCGCATACGCAAAAGTATCTTCAACAACATTTTTGAATACGGTGGACATTTCATCTTCCGCTCCTTTTTGGAGTAAATCCAATGTTTCTTTATTCGGACAAAGTGCCAATTGGATTAATTTTTTAACCTCTTGGTCTGCTACTTTTACCTTTGTCCAACCATTGAAGATACTTTCTAGCTGTGTGCTTAACGTGTT
>NZ_JAAKGQ010000086.1:0-5761 GCF_011043515.1 Sphingobacterium sp. SGL-16
TGAAAAAGCCGAATCTCTTAATGAGATTCGGCTTTTTAGCTCCTGAAGCTGGGCTCGAACCAGCGACCCTCTGATTAACAGTCAGATGCTCTAACCTGCTGAGCTATTCAGGATCATATTAGTAGGTTTTCCCTGCCAACGGCACAAAGATAACACTTGTCTTTATAGATTCAAAATGAATTTTAAAATTTCTTTGTTCCTTTTTAAAGCGGAAAAAACCTACAAAAAATCTATTAATTAACTTCTACTTCTGTTTTAGCTTTTTCGTAGCTCTCATTGTGTACACTTGCTACCGCTCTACCAGATGGATCATTCAAGTTTTGGAATGAAGCATCCCACAGTAAAGCTTCCGGTGTACTACAAGCTACTGATTTCACTGAAGGAACAGTTTTCGCTGCAGCTTCAGAAGGGAAATGCGATTCGAAAATCGATCTGTAGTAATATTCCTCTTTGTTTTTAGGTGTATTCACAGGGAAACGTGTAGCAGCCGCTGCAAACTCCTCATCTGTAACTTTAGATTCAGCCTGTGCTTTCAATGTATCGATCCAGCTGTACCCTACTCCATCAGAGAATTGTTCCTTTTGACGCCATGCAATACTTTCTGGCAAGTAGTCTTCGAAAGCCTTACGAACTACCCATTTTTCCATACGACCATCCTTAATCATTTTGTCTGCTGGATTCAACCGCATCGCTACATCCATGAATTCTTTATCCAAGAAAGGAACACGTCCTTCTACACCCCATGCTGCCAAAGATTTGTTTGCTCTCAAACAATCGTATAAATATAATTTTTTCAGTTTACGAACTGTTTCTTCGTGGAACTCCTGAGGATTTGGTGCTTTGTGGAAATACAAATAACCACCAAACAGCTCATCCGAACCTTCACCTGACAACACCATCTTTATCCCCATTGATTTGATAACACGAGCCAATAAATACATTGGTGTAGAAGCACGAACTGTAGTAACGTCGTAGGTTTCCAAGTGATAGATTACATCGCGGATAGCGTCCAAACCTTCTTGAATAGTAAAGTTGACTTCGTGGTGAATAGTACCAATATGATCAGCAGCTTTTTGAGCTGCTACTAAATCAGGAGCACCTTTCAATCCTACTGCGAATGAATGCAATTGTGGATACCAAGCTTCTTCCTGATCACCTGATTCAATACGTTTTGAAGCGAACTTTTTCGTAACAGCAGCAATTACTGATGAATCCAAACCTCCCGATAATAATACACCATAAGGCACATCGGACATCAATTGACGGTGCACAGCAGCTTCTAATGCATCGCGTAAATCATCAATGCTCGTCACATTATCCTTTACCGTTTCATAAGATTCCCAATCACGCTTATACCATTTCTGAGGTTCTAAACCTTCTTTGCTGTAAATATAATGTCCTGGAGGAAATTGTTCGATTGTAGTACAGAAACCTTCTAATGATTTCAATTCCGAAGCAACAAAAAATTGACCTTCATCATCACGACCATAGTACAAAGGAATAATCCCCATATGATCACGTGCTACGAAAAATGAATCTTTTCTTGAATCATATAATGCAAAGCCAAAAATTCCGTTTAGATCTTCGACGAAACTAGGGCCTTTTTCTAAGTACAAAGCTAATACTACTTCAGAATCTGAATTAGTAGCAAAATTATAATGTGGTAAGGAATTACGTAGTTCTTGATGATTGTAGATTTCACCATTAACTGCTAATACAACTTTCCCGTCAGGACTGTACAACGGTTGACTTCCTGATTTAGGATCTACAATAGCTAAACGCTCGTGCGCCAAGATAGCTTTAGATGAGCTGAAGATACCTGACCAATCTGGTCCGCGGTGACGAATACGTTTTGACATTTCTAATACTTGGGGTCTAATCTGCGACTCCTCTTGCACTAATTCAAATGCTCCAATAATACCACACATAATTTATATTTTTCTTTGAGTTATTTCTAAATTATTTAATAACACAAAATAACAGCTTTAAAAACAAAAATCATAACATTTATTGATTTTTATTGAAATTTTAACATTTTATACATGTTTTTTATAAAAATAAAATAAAACAAGTGTTATTAGCATATCAAATATGAAATTTTGAAAATTTCATTAAACAAAAAAGGCGTCAAAAATTTGACGCCTTTCAATATCTAAAGTTCTATTGGCTTAGTGATGCCCGTGAGCTTCTTCTTTACCACCAATTTGAACGTACAACTCAGAGACAATTTCTAATTGCTCTTTTGCGAATGAACGCAAAGCAGCATTAGTATTGTGAGTTAAACGAGTTAAATGATCTTTCACTGTTGCTAACTCATGCTGTGCATGGTGCGCATAATCAAAATGATCGTGCGCCTCATGTGCTACTGTAGCTGTATGTGCTGTAGAATCAGCTACCGTTGCAGTATTAGCTTCTTCTTCGCCATGACCTTGAGGAATACCTTTGATTGGGAAATCAACTTGATTCGCTGTAGCTAAAGAATCTAAAGTAGGCAACAATTGTGTATAGAAAGCCTTTACTTTAGTCGCAATTTCTGTAGATTTTGCATCGCCAGATTTTTCAGCATATTCTGCGTATTTAACGCCATCTAATGCTGTTTCACCTACAACTTGAAAAAACGCGTAAGCATCTCCATCTACTAAAGATGTATGCGTGTATTTCAATTGATTTTCCTTAGCAGTATCATGTACGCATGAAGTCATCAATGAACTTGCACAGATTGCCGCAACAAATAATGTATTAAATTTCATGTTTATTCAATTTTTCCGAACACAAAAATATAAAATATCTGATAAAGATTCTTAAAACTTTCAGAATAAGTCTTAGGCTAGGTTTCTACCTGCATTCACGACTCCATATATTGTTCGTCCGATGATTTTTCTATAAATTTCTTGTTGCTCTTCACTTAATCGATTATTGTCAATTGCGCGTATTGCATAGTGTTGAATAATCAAAAGCGGCAATACAATTTTCTCTCTCTCGAGAATAGAAGCACGCTCTACGGGATAATTTTCCATTAACACATTCGCATTGCTCAATTTTAATAAATATGCTTTTGTTTTTTCATATTCATCATGCAGCATTTTCCAAAAATCTCCAAATTCCTTATCGTCTTTCATGTATGCTGTAATGTCAAAATTAGATTTTGTCATCGACATCATACAGTTATCAACCAATGTATTAAAGAAACCTGACGTTTGGTACAAATTACGCACATACGACCACAAGTTATTCTCTTCAGCCCATTGTAAAGCACTACCTACCCCAAAGAAACCTGGAATATTTTGCTTTAATTGACTCCAAGATGTTACAAAAGAAATCGCTCTCAAATCCTGCAATCTCAATTCTTTATCCGAATTACGTTTTACAGGTCTACTACTGATATTGATTGATGACAACGCTTTCAACGGACTCAATTTTTCTAAATATTTCAAAAATTGAGGATGATTACGCAAAGTCATAAATTTACGATGGCTTTCCGCAGCCATATCATCTATCACACTTTTTTGTTTCTCGGTCAATGTATCACTGCTATTTTGTTTGATCTCGGAAATCAAACCTGCATGCAACAATTGCTCAATATTATATTGCGCGGTATCCAATGATCCGTATTGACTACTGATGGTCTGTCCTTGAATCGTCAATTGAATATGTTTGTTTTCTATTTCGCCACCCATGGCTGCATAGAATCGCTGAGTCTTACCACCGCCACGTGCAGGAGGTCCACCACGACCGTCAAAAAACACTAAGTCTACATCGTATTCACGCGCTAATGCTGTCAATTCGATTTTTGCTTTATAAATGGACCAGTTCGCCATCAAATAACCACCATCTTTGGTACTATCTGAGAAACCTAGCATAATTGTTTGCTTATTGCCACGTTTTTTCAAATGCGTTGCATAAGCTTTATTGGTATACAAAGCTTGCATTACACTACGCGCTCTAGACAAGTCATCTACGGTCTCGAATAAAGGAACAAAATCAATTGTTAGGGATTCTTTTTTCCATCCTTGCCACAAGAACAATTGCATCAATCCCAAAATATCAGAAGCTTGTTGGCAATTGGAAATTATAAAACGCTGTGCCGCGCGCTCACTTCCTGAGGCTTGAATATCTTTTAACAATCGGATTACACCTAAAGTATCCTGTACTAACGCATCAGCTTCTGTAGAGAAATCAAGTTGTTCTTCGTTGAATTTAAAAGCTTTTTGTTTCGCTTCTTCATCAAGATCTAAATCAGACTGTTTTAAACCTGTTTTGCCATCAAATGTTTCAACTAAATAACTAACTGTTTTTCTTAGTATGGAACTATCCTGACGAATATCCAATGTCGTGAAATAACATCCGAAAGTATTTACTTTACGAATTAAATCTTCCACTAGATTTACAAATAATCCATTGTGGTATTTGTACAATACATCCTTGATATTATTTAAATTCTCTAATATTTTGGATGTCTCGTCCACAGGATTCTCTACTGGGTTGAAACTATTATTGTACAACAACTCTTGAAGATTTTCAAGATATTGTTCGACACCACGGAAAGTAATTCTTCTTTTTACAACTCTAAAATCACGGTAATAACATCTAAAAAGTATAGTACGCAACATAGTTGCTACTTTTTTCGTGCTTTCTACCGTCACATTTGGATTACCATCACGGTCACCTCCTGGCCAGAATCCTAATTCAATCAATTGTTTTACATCATCAGAAGGTAATTCTAATTCCGAATCAATTTTTGAATGAATACTTGAAGTAACTTTGTAGAACACATTTTCCAAATACCAAGCTAAACTTATAGCCTCATCTACTGGCGTAGGCTTTTGTTTTTTGATAAAAGGCGTTTTACCTAACTGCTGAAGCAACAAATTAATGTTTGGAATATCATTATTTTTGATAGCTTCAATTAAATCGTTAATAATACCCAACACAGGTCCTGGATAAAACTGCGTAGGATGTGCTGTCAAAACAAGACGAACAGAGAAGTCTTTCAATTTCTCTACGATGCGGCTCTTCAACTTTGGATCAGTTTGCGCTAATTTGAACAAAGAATCCAAACCAGCCGTTTCATCTGTTTTTCCTAAAGCTTGAAAAGAAGAATCCTCAATCGCATCAAACAAAACAACCTGTCTTTCAATATATTGCACAATACGAAAAAGTAAATCTACCCGATCGCTTTCTTGTACATATTGCTCGTATTGGCCAAAAAAGCTATCTATAATATGCTCTGGCGCTAAATGCTGCTCAACACCTCTTTCACAGTGCGCAGCAAAAAATGGCAACAAAGTACCTGTGTGCTTTACACGTTGAAATGGAAGTGTTAAAAACAAGCTTTTAAACAGGTCAAATCTTGTCAGTACCTCGTTTTCAAATACAACTTGCTTTTGACTTAATTTCATTATGAATGTTATTAATATTTTGGTGTAGGTAAAAAAAATATTATCTGATCCAAATGTATATAAAATTTATATTTTTTCAACCTTTTTTTTGCGAAAATAAAATTAAAACAAGAGTTTTAATAAAAAAATAAAATTAGAACATAAATAAAGCAACCTTTTGGGTTGCTTTATTTTGATTCTTCAGCAGTCTCTTTTTTCTTTAGTCCATTTTTCCCTGGTCGTTTATTGCCATAAGATCCCATAATAATTTTTCCACGTCTTGTCTTTTTATCTCCTTTTCCCATAATTAAAACTGAATTAGTGAATATAAATTGATTACTTGAGACACTAATTTAATAATTATTAAAAACTAGAGCAAAAAA
>NZ_JAAKGQ010000087.1:0-5655 GCF_011043515.1 Sphingobacterium sp. SGL-16
TAACTTTCGTTGTTTCTCAAACTACTCGTTACGCTACATGATCATTTTCTTAAAGAACTTTTATCGAATCCGCATCGCGCTTCTTCTTATATTCCGAGCATTGCTGCTGTACTTATCTTATTTTGTTTTCCCTTCGTTTCCGTCGGGACTGCAAAGGTAGAAACTTTATTTTAAACCGCAAATTTTATTTGAAGTTTTTTTTGTTTACCTCCCGTCAGGGATGGCTTATGGTTTTCCCTGATTTCTCAGTTGAAACCGCTTCTAACCTCGTATTTCACTGCTGTTACCAGCATTCCTCCCTTGCGGAGTGGTGCAAAGATAGGTAAGTTTCTACTCTACTTCCAAGCGTTTTGGTAAAATATTTTTGATATGGAAGCTAAGTCGCTGGAGCATTGGGGGATAAAAACATTTATTATTCTACAACAAGCTCTACTTCCTTTCTAAGCAAGCGCCCTTTAAGGTCTATCCCTTCTATTATAAGTAAATATTTGCCTTTTGAATCAGATGTAAAGAAATCGAACGAGGCTTTACCTTGTTCATTCGTAACTATTGCAGGTTCCCAATGTATAGTGGAACGTAAGTCTGAATTGTATTTATTAGCCTCATCTACATCATACGCTGGCTTATAAAAGTTCTTAATAACTTGGAATCCTTGAGGCTGCACTGTTAGTATTCCTTTCGGAACATAATTGTTCAATGCTGAAGATCCTCTTTTGGAGGTAATAACAATTAATCCATTCGCGCCATTAGAACCATATATTGATGTATAATTCACATTTCGCAGCACTTCTATACTTTCTACATCTGCAGTATTAATCATGGAAATATTTTCTGACTCAATATACATACCATCTAGGACAATTTGCATAGGTTGATTTCCCCGTGTATTATAAGGTACACCATTTTGAAAATAAACACCCATCAAACGACCCGCTAAACACATTTCCAAAGTCGGACAAGTGGAAAGATCATCGGCTCCTAAAATCTGGTCTGCGTTTCCAGGACCATTCAGATTACTAGAATAGTCAGGAGCTTTGGACTGCTTTCTCGTAACAACGACCTCATCAATGAGTATGGCTTTTTCCTTTAAGCCCATTCGCTCTAACTCCGCAAAAAATTCTTTCGATGATTTAAGATTATCCAAATATTGCCTATTAATATCCCAATCGCTCTCTAGTGCACCTACTTTTTCATCGATGGGAAATTCTTTGTCATATTCATAGGTGATATCAATATTATTTTTGCCTTTGACCGCGTCTCGTGCTGAAATAATAAATTTAACACTATCAGGGAATAGCAAATTATCAAATTCAAAGTACCCCTCTTCATTAGAAGTCGTATCAATAAAATCGAGATAATTTCGGGTAGAAATCAACTGCACTTTTGCATTAGGTTCAGGCTTGCTTCTACCTATTTTTTTTGTGTACCCAGAGATTTTAAGGGACTTTTCAGGTTTAAATTTTGGAAGCACTTCCAGTCCAACACTTTCCCATTCAATATTCCTCCAACCTTGTGTCAACATCAAATAATCCAAATCCACACTTTTTACGTTACCTTCTTGATTGAAATAATAATTTGGATTTTCAATATAACCTTTCAAATCATTGCTCAATAAGAGTGAAGAGAGAATATGCGCTTCTGCTCTTTCGGGAAACTTAACTTTTCCTAAATCAATAACCGATGCCGAATATGCACCCATCAACAGAGAATCATCCCCTTCGCCCATATCTAAATTGACTTCCACTTTCTCACGCGTTCGATAGCTTGACTTATTCAATAAAACACGACTATTCAAATTACGCTGCCCCAGACAAAACACAGGACGTTCTATAATAGGCTGGAATTTACTATCCAGTATACTAATTGTAACCACCCCGTCAGGTAACTTCGATTTTTCAACTGTAAAAACAAGTTCCTCTTTATTTAATTTAGACTTAGACACAAACAAAACTTCTGCTAAGTGATGTACTACAAAATATACATCTGAATTATCTAGCTGGTCGGCACTTGCATTTAATTGTGCAAAAAGCTTATTGTCGTTCAAATTGTTTACCAATATGGAAAAGCCTGTTTCATGAATCCGAGGAACCTGCAAAACAGATTTTGTTCCATCAGCATATTCTGCTTCAGCTTCTAAAGGAGCTCCACTATTTAGAAACACAGAAATAGCACCCATCCCTAGTTCATTCGTTTGGAAGACGCCTATAGTGTCCGAACCTTGCTTTAATAGTATTTTGGAACTAATACCCAGACCTTGACTATTGATACTTTTTGCTGCAATCGTATTGATTTTATCCTTCAAGAGCTTCCCTCCTTCTGGAAATAATGTAGTCGCAGGCTGCTTTTTGGGATCAATAGTTTTTACAATCTTATTTACAATGTTCTTATCAATATTTTCAAAACGAAGTTTTAGTATAGGATTTACATATTTATTATTAATAGGAATCTCAATAGACCCATTTTCTGAAGAAGTTTGTGACTTCTTTTCTACCACCTTGTCTCCTTCAGTAATAGTATACGATATTCTCTTCTTTGAAATTGGCAATCCCGTTACACTATTCAAGTTGATTTTATATAAAACATCGTTCGTTCTTTTTTCATAAGTGGTATGTGTAATCACATTGTCAGTACGACCATTATAAATAGGAACTTTCTTATCAAAAAAATAATCCGACCCTGCATTTTTCATCCAATTGGTGTATGCTCGGATTCGATATACTCCTTCTGTAATCGTATCTGATAAGGTAAAATCACCAATCCCTATTCCCATAGGGGTCGAAATAGTAACACGCTGCACCACATTATTAGCTGGAGAAATAAGTTCTGCATATAATATTCCACTTAAACTCGAAAAAAGATTGGTAATTCCTATAGTGGTATAGGATTTGAAAAATATATTTTCGCCTGCCGAATATGACGGTTTATCTGTATGAAGATAAACTTTCTCTTGTGGATTTTGGAGGCTGTAATCTTGGAGTTTATCTAAAAATTGCTGAATATCCTGACCTTGAGTAGTAGTACATAACAAAATAAAAACAGCTGTTAAAAGCTTTCGCATCATAGTTTATTGATAATTAGTCTTCTAAAGATATTCCATTTTTTCCAAAAATGATGTTTAAGGCTGTATAAAATTTAAGAATCTCCTATGAGATTGTATATTTGTAGTATGAACATCTTAATCGTTGGATCAGGCGGTCGTGAATCTGCCTTTGCTTATAAAATAGCGCAAAGCCCTAAACTAACTAATCTTTTTATCGCTCCAGGAAATGCTGGAACTGAACAATATGGAAAGAATGTTAACTTAAAAGTTACAGATTTCGAGGGAATTGCATCTTTTTCTTTAGAAAATAATATTGAAATCATTCTTGTTGGTCCTGAAGAACCTTTAGTTAAAGGTATTCATGATTACTTCTTAGGAAGAGAAGATATCAAACATATCGCGGTTATTGGCCCACGACAATTAGGAGCTCAATTAGAAGGATCTAAGGATTTTTCAAAAGAATTTATGTTTAGACATAATATTCCTACCGCAGCATACAAATCCTTCAACCAATCCAATCTAGAAGAAGGTCTAGCTTACTTAGAAACTCAAAAACTTCCAATCGTATTAAAAGCGGATGGTCTAGCTGCTGGTAAAGGTGTTTTAATTTGTGAAACATTAGAAGATGCCAAAGCGGAATTAAAAGCGATGATTGCTGATGCTAAATTTGGCGCAGCAAGTAGCGTGGTTGTTATCGAAGAGTTCTTAAAAGGCATTGAATTATCCGTTTTCGTACTTACGGACGGCGAATCATACAAAGTTCTTCCTTCTGCAAAAGATTACAAACGCATCGGCGAAGGTGATACTGGTTTAAATACTGGGGGTATGGGATCTATCTCTCCTGTTCCTTTTGCCAATGAAGAATTCTTGTCTAAAGTGGAAGAGCGTATCATCAAACCAACGGTAGAAGGGTTGAAAAAAGACAATATTCCTTACAAAGGTTTTATCTTCATCGGTTTAATGAATGTAGATAGCGAACCTTTTGTTATCGAATACAATGTACGTATGGGCGATCCAGAAACAGAATCAGTGTTACCTCGTATTGAATCGGATTTAGTAGATCTATTAGAAGGTGTTGCTAAAGGCGATTTAGCTTCGAGATCTTACACCGTAAGTCCTAAAACAGCTGTTACAGTGATGTTAGTTTCTGGTGGCTATCCTGGTGATTACGAATCTGGAAAAGTAATTTCCAATATCGAGAACGTAAAAGAATCTATCGTATTCCATGCTGGTACTAAGGAAGTAAATGGCGAAGTAGTAACAGCTGGTGGTCGTGTAATCGCGGTTACAACACTTCAGGATGATCTTTTCTCCGCACTACAACAGGCTACAGCGGATGCTGGGCGTATATTTTACCAAGGAAAATACTTCCGTACGGATATCGGTTTTGATTTGATTTAAAAATATTAATTTCAAAATCAGCAGCTTATAAAAAACTGCTAAAAAATATTTTGATGGTGCAAATTATGCCCTTATATTTGCATCATCAAATCCGATAAGGCCCGTTCGTCTAGGGGTTAGGACGCAAGATTTTCATTCTTGAAACAGGGGTTCGATTCCCCTACGGGCTACTAAATCGAAGATCAAAACATACAAAAGCTTGCAAATTTAACGTTTGCAGGCTTTTTTGTTTTTACGGCAGGTCAAAATGTTCAGAAATTCGCAAACTTTTAGTGAGTCATTCGGTGAGTCATTAAATTTGATTGAAGTACTCACTGAAACGTATTCAATTCACTGATTTACAACACGTTCTATAGATGGACATCTTGATGTGTTTTTGCTGCAAGGCTAATTTTGTTACACGTTTAAATGTTAAATCATGAGTACAAATTATTCCTTGCTCTTCTACTTGAAGAAACCAAAGAATTATGTGAATGGAGCTAAGCCCATTTACATGAGAATTACGATCGATGGATCAGTATGTGAAATCTCCACAGGAAAGAGTTGTGAACCCATTCGATGGAATTCCAAAGCAAATCGATCTAAAGGAAATACTGAGGAGGTCAAGACTTTAAACAGTTATCTGGAAATGTTGAATCTGAAAGTTGCTGCTCTCCACCTTGAAATCTTGAAAATGGGAGAAATACCTACCATTGAACTTCTTAAATCAAAAATTACAGGAAAGACAGAAAGTCAAAGGACATTATTGTCGGTTCTAAGAGATCATAATCATAAAATGGAATCTTTGCTGGGTAATGGGTTTCGGGAAAATACCTTAAAGGGTTACAGGACAACCTATTCGCATTTAGAAAACTATATTACAAAGCAATTTTCAACTGCAGATATTGAACTTCATAAAATTGACCATTCTTTTGTGGTAGGCTATGAATATTATCTTCGATCTGAAAAAGGATGCTCTGATATTTCGGCTGCCAAATACATGAAGCATCTAAGAAAGATTATTAATCTAAGTCTAGCTCATGAATGGATTACCTCAAATCCTTTCAAGTTTTATAAGACACATGCTAAGCCCAAGGAGAAATCCTATCTGAACAGAAACGAACTAACACGAATCGAAAGCAAAAAGCTTAATATTCTAAGGCTCCAAAATGTCAGGGACATATTTGTGTTCTGCTGTTATACGGGACTTTCCTATGCGGATGTATCAAAATTAA
>NZ_JAAKGQ010000088.1:0-5160 GCF_011043515.1 Sphingobacterium sp. SGL-16
ATTCCTTCAGATTCCCCCTCGCGAAGGACACCCTTGCCTTAAGTTAACGTTTCCCACTATCAAGGCACGTTCGGGACTTACACCCTAGAGTTCACGCCCATGCCGGGCGCACATAATAAAAGCCTTAGCTAATCAGCTAAGGCTTTTATTATGCATTGCCTAGTTCTACAATGCGATCAAATTCTTCGGGTTTTAGCGGCATTACCGAAAGACGTCCTTGCTTTACCAACGCTACATCTTGCAATAATTCGTCCGCTTTAATCATTTCTAAAGTGACCGGTTTTTTGAAAGTCTCTACAGGTACTAAATCTACAACCACCCATTTTGGATCTTCGGTTGTAGGATCTTGATAAAATTCTTTCACAACTTTTGCCAACCCCACTACTTCCTTACCTTCATTACTATGATAGAATAAAACCAAATCTCCCTCTTTCATCGCTTTCAGATTGTTGCGCGCTTGATAATTACGAACACCATCCCAAAATGTCTGACCATCTTTATTGAATTGTTCCCAACTATATTTGAAAGGTTCTGATTTTACTAAAAAATAATTCATTTTAAAAAATTCAAACGTTAGAAGTAATAATGAATTAGCCTTGTTGTTCTAAAACTTCCATCTTCTCCGCGAAATGTGCACAGTAATCACGTAAATCGCCGATTACTTTATCTGCCATTGGATCGCCACCTGATGATCTCAAGAAAGAATCGCCTAATGTTTGTAATGTTTCATAGAAAAAACGTTTCATCTCATCGTAAGGCATATCTTTAGTCCAAAGATCAATACGTAAAGAGTTTTTATACTGCGCATCCCACAAGGCTAAAAACATCGCTTTAGCAGGAAGAGCTTCTTCATTTTGACCATCTGTAGAGGACCAATTGATAGTTTCTGGCACATTATTTTCGTCCAATTCTACATTTAATTTTATCTCTGCTGTCTTCATCTATTGTAATTTCAATATAATCATCAACATTCCCACAATCAGTATAAAAGCAATTTGCAGGAACCATATTTGTTTTAAATCTTTAAATATTAGTCGAAATGCTAAATCCACTAGACAAACTACCACTATCCATATGATCAACCATCCCCAAGTGAAAATCATTTCCTGATCGAATTGCCATTCGGAAATGACCCATACTAAGATAACAGCCAATGCGATATTGAGTGGAGTAAGTTTCACCTTATGAATTCTTAAATTTCTTACCTTTCTTCTTCACGCCATCTTTATTTACAGGTTGACGTTTCATCTTTCCTGCTTTCTTCTTTGCGTTAATACGACGAGTTTCCTCGATTTTAGCTGCGTGCTTTTTCTCGTGAAAAGCTCCTTTATAGTCTGGATTATCCTTTTTCTTTTGGTTGTCTATCTCGCGAGCTATTGCTTGACGCTCTTCAAAAGGAGTTTTCTCTACAAAAACTTCTTCTGGTACTTCTGCCACAGGAATAGATTGACGAATTAACTTCTCTATTTTCTCAATATAGTACAGTTCACTTTCATTCGCAAAAGTGATCGCATCACCTTTTTGGAAAGCACGACCTGTTCTACCAATTCTATGTACGTAATCCTCGATAATAATCGGCACATCGAAATTTATTACATGACTCACATTCGATACATCCAAACCTCTAGCCGCCACATCTGTTGCTACTAAAAAACGTATCTCACCAGATTTGAAGGCATTGATGGAATTAATACGTGTATTTTGTCCTTTATTTGCGTGGATGACGCGTACATTATCTTCGCCATATTTTCTCTCCACAAAAGCATATACATTGTCTGCTACTTCTTTTGTTTTACAGAAAATAATCACACGGTGAAAAACTTCATCATTCTTGAACAAATGCTGCAACAAATTGATCTTTGTTTTCAAATTTGGAACGTGATAAAGCACTTGGGTTACACTGGTCGCTGGTGTAGCTTGCTCGCTAACCTCAATTACCGTTGGAAAAGCCAAGAAATCTCCAGCAATCTTACGCACCAACTCACTCATGGTAGCGGAGAAAAGTAAGTTTTGACGTTTACGCGGAACAATTTCCAAAATACGGTGGATCTTAGAAATAAATCCCATATCCATCATTTTATCCGCCTCGTCCATCACCAAAAATTTTAACGATTTGGTGTTAATATATCCTTCCAAGTATAACTCTAAGAACCGGCCAGGTGTTGCCACAATAATATCACAGCCTTTTTCTAACTGCTCCTTTTGTGTCTTAGGACCTAATCCGCCGAAAAGCAATACGGTACGCAAATCCAAATAAGTAGAAAACTCACGAATATTCTCCTCAATTTGCATCGCAAGTTCACGCGTCGGCGTTAATATCAACGCTCGTGGGTCATTACCCTGCGCATATTTCAATTTCATCAGCATAGGCAACACAAAAGCCGCAGTCTTACCTGTTCCAGTTTGAGCTATTCCCATTACATCTTGTCCTGCCAAGATTGGTGTTATCGCTTTTTGCTGAATTTCAGTAGGCACTTCGTACCCGGCTTCTGCTATGGCATTTAGTATTTGTCTATTGAGTTTGAAATCTTCGAATGATGCTTGCATTCGACAAAGATAGGCAAAAGCTCTGACTATCCCATTGAAAGAAAATCGCTTGAAAGTAAAGTTTAATAGCTACAAATTTTGTTTTACGACTGAATAAAGCCAATTTTGCTTCTATAAAAGAAAAATACGATGAAGAAATTAGTATTATTAGTAGTATTATGTGTCTCAACTTTGGCTACTATGGCCGATGAGGGCATGTGGTTCTTAATGCATTTGAAGCGACTTAATGAAGCTGATATGCAGAAAAAAGGTCTTAAATTGACCGCAGAGGAAATTTACAGCATCAATAACTCTAGCTTAAAAGATGCTATCGTGCAATTTAACGGTGGTTGTACTGCTGAAATCGTGTCGGCTACAGGTTTGGTGTTCACGAACCACCACTGTGGATATGGCGCTATCGCTGAATTATCTACCAAAGAAAATGATTACTTAACAAATGGTTTTTGGGCTAAGAATTATGCAGAAGAATTAAAACCAAAATCATTATATGTAAGATTCTTCGTACGCATGGATGATGTTTCTAAACGTATCTTAAGTTTAGTAAACGATAAAATGTCTGAAAAAGAACGTAACACTATCATCCAACAAGAAGTTGCTAAAATCGAAAAAGAAAACTCTGAAAATGGAAAATACGTAGTTAACGTGCGTTCATTCTACAATGGTAATGAATTTTACTATTTCGTATACCAAGATTACCACGATGTTCGATTGGTAGGTACTCCTCCAAACAGTATTGGAAAATTTGGTGGTGACACCGACAACTGGGAATGGCCTCGTCACACTGGAGATTTCTCTATCTTCCGTGTGTATGCTGACAAAGACGGTAATCCCGCTGCTTATTCCAAAGGTAATGTTCCATTGAAACCTAAATACCACTTGCCTATCAGCTTGAAAGGTATCAAAGAAGGTGACTTCTCGATGATTTTAGGTTACCCAGGCCGTACTAACCGTTGGATGCCTGCTGCAGGTATTGATCAAAATGTAAACTTTGCTTATCCGGCATGGGTAGAAGCTTCGAAAGTAGGTATGGACGCGATGAAACGCCACATGGACAAAGATCAAGAAGTGAATATCAACTATGCTTCTAAATATTCTGGTGTAGCCAACTATTGGAAAAATCGTCAAGGTATGATCGATGCGTTGACAAAACACAAAACATCCGCTACTAAACGCAAAGCTGAAAATAAATTCAACAAATGGGCTAATAAAGCTGCGAACAAGGCACAATATGGCGATGTAATCAAAACTATCAATGATTACTATGAATCTACAAACTTGAAAGCTAGACATGACAACTACTTAACAGGTATGGTTCGTTCATCAACATTTGCGATGCTTCCTTCTACATTAGGAACAGGTTTATTGCAATATTCCGCAGCTAATGATGCTAAACGTCAAGAAATCCTACCTCGTATCGATGCTTTCATCGCTGACAATTACGAGAAATTATACCTTCCATTGGAAATCGATGTATTAGCAGATGAATTAAATCTGTACGTAGCAAAAGCTGGTGATAATATCGCACCTTACATCGCAGAATTAGCAAAACAAAATAACAACCAGTTTACTTCAGTAATAAAAGCAGCTTTCGACAACAGTATTTTCAGCTCAAAAGAAAAATTAGCAACTTTCATTGCTAATCCGAATGCAGCTACAGTTGAAAATGATCCATTATACAAAATTTCAAAAGCAATTGCAGATAAATACCGCGAGAGAACAGAAGCACAACAATTAGCAGAAGATAATTTCCAAGCAGCACACCGTAAATATATTGCTGGTTTCTTAGCGCAGAATCCAAAGGCGAAGTATTATCCTGATGCTAACAGTACCTTAAGATTGACTTATGGTACAATCCGTGCTTTACCTAAAGATCCTCGTAATGATGCAAAAATCAACAATTACACAACTTTAGATGGTACTATCGCGAAATACAAACCTAACGACGAAGAGTTTGATTTACCTAAAAAGTTGATGGAATTGCATGAGAAAAAAGATTACGGAAGATATGCAGACAAAGCAGGATATATGCCAGTAAACTTCTTGTCAGACCAAGATATCACAGGTGGTAACTCAGGTTCTCCAGTATTGAATGCAAATGGCGAATTAATCGGTCTTGCCTTCGATGGTAATATCGAAGCTATGGCTGGTGATGTAATCTTCGATCCTAAATTACAACGTACTATTTCCGTAGATATTCGTTATGTATTATTTGTAATAGATAAGTTTGCAGGAGCACAAAATATCATAAATGAGCTTACAATAAAGGATTAATACACTACAAAATCACCTTTTTTTTACTAAAAAGTGTGATTTTATTGTTTTTATCTTTTTTTGTTTTGTATATTTATTACATCTTAGTAATAAAAACAGAAACTAAATTATATTTAATAAAAATGGAAAACTACACTAAATTAAAAGATCTAGTAGCTTCAATCGAAGCGGATGCTGAAAAATTCTTCAACAACGGTAACTCAGCTGCAGGTACTCGTGTACGTAAAGGTTTACAAGAAATTAAAACTTTAGCGCAAGATATCCGTAACGAAATCACAGCTAAGAAAAACGAAGGTAAATAATCTTTGTATACAGTTTTAAAAAGAAAAGGCTCACCTAAAA
>NZ_JAAKGQ010000009.1:0-90666 GCF_011043515.1 Sphingobacterium sp. SGL-16
AAACAAGAATCTAATTATTACATTTGGCGTTCACCACACAGGTCATTCTTATTTAAACATTTTTGGAAAGAACATACTTTCTGCTCTGAGGGTTATTTTGTTTGTTCAATAAGTGAAGCATCTCCTGATACTATTCGTGAGTATATTCTCAATCAGGGTTAGTCGCTTACATCCCACAGGCTAAAGACCTGTGGGTTTTACGCTCCGTTTTATAAAATAATTGTAGCTTCTCTAATTTTGGTCATAGGATTGGTATTCACATTGACTCATTTTTGAGAAGCTGTAATTTTTATTAGGAATTACTCCTATTTTCGCTTTCCTCCTCTTTCCCCTCTTCGATTAACTCTTCAACTTCTTCTTTTTCCTCTTGGTCTAACGTTTTTACATCTTCTATCTGCTCGTCATTGTGTTTATCAATGTAGAATGTACAACACATCGGAAAGTGATCGGAACATATTGAAGGAAGAATCTTTAAGTCATCAATAAAAACATCAGCACTGTGGTATAACAAGTCCAATGGAATACGGAAAAACCAATACTTCGCATGAAATGTAGCTAAGTATCCACGACCGTATCGCGCATCTATTAAGCCACTAGCTTTCTTAAATAATACAGAAACTCTTGACCAAGCAACGGTATTAAAATCTCCTGTGATTACCACAGGCAATTTTTGCTTTTTTGCTCTTTTAGCTACACATAATAAATCGCCATCCCGTTCTTTGGAAGTTTCTTCTTCCGTTGGACTCGGTGGAGGTGGGTGTACACCAAAGAAAATAAACCGATAACCATCCTCTGTTTCTAATTCTGCTTCTATACTTGGTAAATCATCGGCAACAAAATAATGAACCTGTATATCATGCACTTTCAACTTAGTATAGAAGTGCATGCCATAGGTATTTTCTAAAGCTATTTCCTTAAAATTTGGGTATTCATTCTTGAGTTCTTGCAAAGCATTTTCCCAATCTTGATTACTTTCCATCGTCATAAAAATATCAGGCTTCTCTTTACGAATCATATCGACTAAGCGGTGATATTCAGTGTTAAATTGATAGACATTTACAGAAATTATCTTTACATTTTTTGAGTGCTGGACTGATATTTCGTACTTATTGCTACGCCAAAATTTAGTGAATCGTATAAAAATATAGCAATTGTATCCTATACATATTAGCAACGCGAATAGAATTAAAATGGGGTAAGAAACATCCTTCCACCAAATAATAGTTGCTATCAAAGTGAGTAACTGTAAAAACAACAATTGTGGACGTACAAAATCAGGCACACGAAATACCCAATGCTGATTTCGAATAAATGGTAAAATACTAAGTAAAACTATTATTGATGTAGCAACCCAAATTGTAGAATTCATATAGGAATCTTAAAAATGTTTTATTTGTTGATTTGATACAATGTATCTTATTCTTCGAAACACTCCTTTTTATGCAAAGATTAATCCAAACATTTTTCAAAAGCCATTCGCGCTGAATCTCTAATTATCACGTCACCACAATATTTATAACCTAACTTCTCTAAAATTCGCAACATGGCCATATTATCAAAATTGGTATCCACTTTAATACTATAAATATTTCTTGATTTTGCTAAAGTCTCTATATATTGGAATAGTTGAGTAGCAATGCCCATCCCTTTTGCGCGTGGTGCAGCCGCAACCCGATGAACGACCACATAATCTCGCTCCGTAATCCATTTTCCAGTAATGGTTGCATAATCTGGATCAGCTTCAAAAATCACCGCTCCATATGCCAATATCCCCTTTTCATCAGCTAACACATAAGCCCAATCCTTAGCAATATCATGACGAATGGTATCAGGATTAGGGTATCCATCTTGCCATTGTTTACTGCCATCTTGTTTTCGTCGCTCTATCGCGTATTGAAGAATTGTCCAAATTTCAGCCACTTCAGATTCTAATGCTTTCCTAAATGTCATGGTAGATTTTTCTAAATTAGTTATTCCCGTTTCTCCTGCTTTGAAGTTAATTAAAACTTATTTGAGAACAACGAAAAATAACCTTTTATAACACGATAGAATAGCGTATTTTTGTACTCTTACAAAAAGAACATTATAAATTTCCTAATACATAAAAATGGAACATACACGAATTAAAGAATTATTAAAATCCGAAGAATTTGGAAAAGAGGTTATCGTAAAAGGCTGGGTTAGAACTTTTCGTAATAATCAATTTATAGCAATTAATGATGGTTCTTCAATTAATAATATCCAGGCTGTAGTAGATTTTGAAAATACACCAGAAGAGATTTTGAAAAGAATCACTACAGGTGCAGCAGTTCGTGTAAAAGGTAATTTGGTAGAGTCCTTGGGTAAAGGTCAACGTGTAGAAGTAAAAGCTACCGAAGTATCGATTATCGGTGATTCGGATCCAGAGAAATATCCATTACAACCTAAGAAACACAGCTTAGAGTTCTTACGCGAGATCGCACACTTACGTGTTCGTACAGGAACTTTTAATGCCATTTTCAAAGTGCGTAATGCGTTGTCTTTTGCTATACATAAGTTTTTCCAAGAAAGAGATTTCGTATACTTCCACTCACCTATTATCACAGGTTCGGATGCCGAAGGTGCTGGTGAAATGTTTAGAGTAACAACGCTGGACCCTATCAACCCACCTTTGACAGAAGATGGAAAAGTAGATTTCAAAGAAGATTTCTTTGGAAAATCAACAAACTTAACAGTTTCTGGTCAGTTAGAAGGTGAATTAGCAGCTTTAGCTTTTGGTAATATCTATACTTTCGGTCCTACTTTCCGTGCAGAAAACTCAAATACGACTCGTCACTTAGCTGAATTCTGGATGATCGAACCAGAAATGGCTTTTTATGAGTTAGAAGACAACATGGACTTGGCAGAAGATTTATTGAAATACGTAATCAAATACGCTTTAGATACTTGTCCTGAAGAAATTGAATTCTTGAAAAACCGTTTGTTAGATGAAGAGAAATCAAAGCCACAAGCTGAACGTTCGGAATTGAACTTAGTAGAGAAATTAAACTTCGTATTGGAAAATAACTTTGAACGTTTGACTTATACAGAAGCTATTGATATTTTGAAATCTTCAAAACCAAATCAAAAGAAACAATTCAAATATTTGATTGAAGGTTGGGGAGCTGACTTACAATCGGAGCACGAAAGATATTTGGTAGAGAAACACTTCAAAAAACCAGTAATCTTAACTGATTATCCGCGTGAGATTAAGTCATTCTACATGAAACAAAATGAAGTAGATGCACAAGGTCGTCACACCGTACGTGCGATGGACATTTTGTTCCCAGGTATCGGTGAGATGGTTGGTGGTTCTCAACGTGAGGAGAACTTAGAAAAATTATTGGCGCGCATGGCAGAAGTAGGTATTCCAGAAGAAGAAATGGAATGGTTCTTAGATACACGTCGTTTCGGTTCTGTGCCTCACTCAGGTTTTGGTGTTGGATTCGAGCGTTTGGTATTGTTCACCACAGGTATGACGAATATTAGAGACGTGATCCCTTTCCCACGTACACCGAAAAACGCAGAGTTTTAATAAACGAACATATTACAAAGAGAGTTGTTATTATAGCAACTCTTTTTTTGTAGTACTAAATAGTTTTTAATTTTGACTTTTTACTTTAGGCTATGCTTATAAAAATATATAACGATAATCCGAATCCAAAGGCTATAGACCAAGCCGTTGATATTTTGAAAAAAGGTGGAGTAATCATCTACCCTACCGATACGGTATACGGTATTGGCTGTGACATAACCAATCAAAAAGCTATCGAGAAAGTTTGTCAAATTAGAGGGTTGAAACCAGACAAAGCGAATTTATCTTTTATCTGTTATGACCTAACCGATATTTCCCAATATACAAAACCATTTGACACTACCGTTTTCCGTGTATTGAAAAAAGCATTGCCTGGACCGTTTACCTTTATTTTCAATGCAAGCGGACAAGTTCCCAAATTGTTAAGTTCAAAAAAGAAAACAGTCGGTATTCGTGTACCCGACAATAATATTGTTCGAGAAATTGTAAAACAATTAGGAAATCCAATTGTGACAACCTCTATTCACGATGAAGATGAAATCATAGAATATTCGACAGACCCCGAATTGATTTACGAAAAATACCAAGAAAGCGTAGATTTAGTGATTGACGGTGGCTACGGTGACAATGTCGCTTCTACCGTAGTCGATGTTACAAACGGTGAATTTGAGGTTATCCGCGAAGGAAAAGGAGATTTAGAGCAATATTTATAAAATTTAACAGGCTAACAATGTGCTAGCCTGTTAATTATAAATGGTAACGCTGATTTTGGAATTCCATCGCAGAATAAAACTCATACTTGCGCTTGTCCAAAGGATAGTCCCAACAGCCCATTCTATGAAATATTTCACCGCCAAAACCAGTTTTAAAACGGTATAAGCCATACATCGGGTGTGCAGGATCTGCATCTGGTGAAATACCAAAAAAATCATATTCTGTACAACCTTTTTCACGAGCTATCTGCATGGCTCTCCATTGCAAGGCATACGTCCCCATATAATTTCGATTTTCTGTAGAAGAAGCTCCGTATAAATAAGTTGCGCGATTAGCTGAAACAACCAAAAACATCGCCGCTAAATGCTCATCATCTATATATGCCACCAACATATACACATCAGCAGGAGACTCGGAATTATTCGCACGAGCAGATAGTACAATTCTGAAATAATTGATATCGTGTAAAAAGAAATTGTTTCGCTTTGCTGTCTGCCTATACAGTTCATACCAAATTTCTAAACTCTCCAAACCCAACGATTCTATACGAACACCTTTACGCTTAGCCAAATTAATATTATAGCGCGTTTTAGGTTTCATCTTGCCTAATAATACATCATCAGACTGTGTTAAATTCATGAATATCGTATTCGTTGGCAAAATATCGGTATTTGCTTTACGTAGATTCCCATATTCTGTATTGAAATTTACACGCATCTCTTGCACTCTTTTGGATGGAAAACCTATCCAATTACCATGCAAATCATAACAATCGTCGTCATTTGCCCATTGCGACTGCCAAGACAAATCATAGCGGATTAGGATACAGCTGGGTGGTAAATACCGGCGTAAAGCTTCTGAGAGCTGCTCTAAAAAATAACCTTGTTGTTCTTCTGATGGCTCAGTTTCCGGACCATAGGGTACATAAGCTATACAATGGTCTATATCCAGATTTTGCAGCATAATCAAGAAATCGCCCACCACAAACGCTTCCTCAGAAGGCTGGCAAAATAAATCTTCTGCTTTAGTTCTGAAATTATATGCTAATGAATCTATTCCTTGAAGTTTTTTTACGGTAGACCAATAGGCAGTTTGTTGGATTATACCTGTTTTATAAAGATCTCTGTTATCTTTTTGTTCTAAATCCGCTATCATGATAAACCATTTATTTTCAATAATTTCTTAAAAACACAAATGGTACAAACATAGCCATTAAAGTCATACTTAAACAGATGGATTTGTCAAAATGCAGTAACAAGAGTTTATTAGAAACTTTCTAAACAACAGCGTCTTGGTGTTTTCGTAAATAAGAAACATTAAAGACAACAACTGCCATAAAGATTAGTCCATATGCAAACCCCTGTAGCAAGGTAATGCTTTCATCAAAATAAAATATAGCCAGCAGAAAAGAAATAATGGGATTGATATATAATAACACGCCTACAACCGAAGAATCCAACCCCTTCAGCGCATACATATTGAGGAATAAAGGAATAATTGTAAAGAGGACAGCGATTAATAATACCAACTGAAAAAACAATGCAGAATGAGTCACAGTTTCTCCGGTACTCATTCCCATTGGAATTAAGAAAAAAGAGCTTATCAGAATATGCAGTGTAAGCGTAAAAAATTTATCTAATTTTGTGCTTGCTTTTTGAACCACCAAATATATGGCATAAGATAAGGCAATCACCACACTATACAACATATCCATAAAATGTCCATAAGACAGCATTATGCAACTGAGAACAGCCATACCCACAGCTATCCACTGCCCAATATTTAATTTTTCTTTCAGAAATATGCCTGCTAATACTGTTGTCAGAATTGGACAAATCAAATAAGCCAGAGAGGTCGCATTGACACTCACGGCATTCATCACATAGATGTATAAATACCAGTTTAGCGCAAGCATTATTGCACTAAAGATCGTTGCAGAAATAATTTTGAACCGCTCCTTCGGAATTAATGATTTTATTATAGAAATATTTTCCTTGGTAATTTTGTATCGAAAGGTTAAACTTATAAAGGCAATTATTATGGCTGCAAATGCCACACGATAGGTCAAAATATCTAAAGCCGCATAATTGCTCAAGGGTTTTAAAACCAAACTGAAAACGCCCCAAACTACAAAAGAAAATAAGGCAGCAGCATAATATTTAAACGCCATGAAGGTAGATTAATGTGACTGATTATTTGATTTTAAGCCCTCTTGCCGGGCAGGCAATTACTTTTTTCCGAAAAAAGTAATCAAAAACTCGTCGCTTGAAAATTTTGCACAACTTATATCCATACCTGCAAATGCAAAATTTTGTTAGGCGACATTTATGAATAACAATGTGAGTGCATTCATTTATTTTTATTTGGGAATAGTCTTGTTATAATATTAAAGAATAACAAACTCTTCCACTATCACATTCCCCACATGTTCATTCACACGTCCAATAATCTGTCTACGGTTAATAGCTAGTTCATGCTTCACCACAGCCGATTCGACTTTGACATAGAGTTTTTTATCCTTGATATAGATATGTTGTGTTCTTTTAGCTATGTAAGGACCAATAATCTCTTCCCAAAACGTGACTACGGAGGAATCCTCATATTTGCGGCGCAAGCGGTACACCTCCAACCATTTCTCCACAGCCTGTTTCATGCTGATATCATCACGGGTTGGTATTTCATCCACTTTCTTCTTATATAGCATGCGCATGTCCTCCTTCGACATCAAATATACGTATAGGATGCTGGATTTCGTCAAATATTTTCTGAATTCTGTTAGCGTCTGTATCCGTGATAAATATCTGTCCAAACTCGTCATCCGATACCATCTGCATCAGCTTTTTGGTACGCTTATCGTCCAGTTTATCAAAAATATCATCCAATAACAGCAAAGGCTTGAACTTATTTTGCTCTTGCAAATAAGTATATTGCGCCAGTTTCAATGCAATCAAAAAAGATTTTTGTTGACCTTGAGAACCGAATTTTTTCAACGGCATTTCACCATGAATCGTGAATAACAAATCATCTTTGTGGATACCTTGTGTGGTACGCTCGAGGATTCTGTCTTTTTCTAAAGAAGATTCTAATAGCACCATAAAATCAGCACCATGTAACTGTGAATCGTATACCAAAGTAACTTCCTCTGCGCTCTCTGTCAAATATTGATAATGACGCTGAAAAGAAGGCGTGAAATTCTCCATAAACGTTTTACGCTTTTGGTAAATCACCTCTCCTACCTCCACCAACTGCATATTCAACACTTCCAAAAGCCCAACATCAAAAACACCTTTTTCTTTGATATTCTTTAATAAAGTATTACGTTGCAACAGAATCTTATTGTAGGAAATCAACGTATCCAAATAGCGATTATCCGTTTGTGAAATCACATTATCCACAAATTTGCGACGCTCTTCCGAACCTTCGAGAATAATCAATGTATCATTTGGCGATATCATCACCAATGGAAACTGACCAATATGGTCAGCCAATCTGGGATAGTCCTTTTTATTGCGTTTGAATTGCTTCTTTTGGTTCTTCTTTAAACTACAAGATATTACATCTGGTCGATCATCCCGATCAAATTCTCCCTGTACCATAAAGAACTCCTCTCCCTTTTTGATATGTTGAGAATCTATAGGGTTAAAATAGGATTTGCATAAGGACAGGTAGTGAATTGCATCCAATAAATTCGTCTTACCAGCTCCATTAGCGCCAGTAAAGGCATTGACCTCTGGCAAAAAGGATAAACTAGATTCGGCGTAATTCTTAAAATTTAATACGGAAAGCTGTTTCAACCACATAATACAAAGTAAAACTTAAAAAAGTACAACTCAAAAAAATAGGTTGATTAGTTTTAGACACTAATCAACCTATTCTCATTTGCTAATATGAAAATCTACTTTACTTCTTCGAAATCTATAAATTCACCTGCATTAGGCGCTACTGTACGCTTTTCTTCACGAGGCGGCACATAATCCACCTGTACCTGTCCATTTGATTTATTTTGTTGTTGATTATTGTCTTGATATGTTGATTGTGGACCAAATGGATTTCCGGAAGTATAGGTATAGGTAAAACCTCCTCTACCTTGCTGTGCCTTATTCATCATACGCTCTGTCAACTTTTTCATAGCGTATGGTAATAATAAACGCATAGAAAATTTGAAGACATAATAAAAAGTAATAACTCCTAAAATAAAATATAAAGCTGTCATCTGTATTATCTATTTACCCAAATATATCAAAAACGTAAAAAACTTAAGTCAATGTAATGTCAGACTCAATTCTCTTAACACTATTTAAGATTTTGATTTTAGGATTGCATTATATAATTCTTCTTGACGATGCGTACCTATAATATAAATCAAGCCATCCTTATCTGTCAACCAAACCGCATCTTTTCCACCCGAATAGAAACGTATTTTACCGTTTTTATGTAGATTATAAACTGGATTATTGAAGATGTACGTACTGTAAGGTTTTTTCTCCACCTTCGTAATAGACGACAAATCAATTTTCACCAATCTTGTCGACCATAAACCGCTCAAAACCACGTTCCCATTATATACATCTGTTTTATAATGTACCAAATACATCATCACTATGGATACTACAATGATACAGCTACCAACTATAAAAAACAATTGTCTTGATGGTAAATGATCCACATTAAGGTAGTATACGATAAAACAAAATAAAGCCAAAGTCATGCGGACGCTAATCCAAGTCATGTCTCTCCCTAAAAATTGTCTTTCAACAAAATGTTTTTCTTGACTCATATCGTTTGTAAATTGCAAACTAATTTAAGGACTTTTTGTGTATTATCCCTAATCTTAAATCTTTCGTCCAAGTGGTGATTAACTACCCAGATAATTCGACCATCTCCATTTACCAAAATTGGAACGCGCCTTTTTTCTAAAATATTTATCTTCTTTTGGATAAAATAATCACTCAACTTTTTCTTCCCCTGCATTCCAAGCGGTTGAAAAACATCTCCTTCCTGCCAAGAACGAATAACAAGAGGGAAAACTAATTTTCCAAAATCTATCTTAGCTATATTCTTTTCTTTCAGGACAGAAATATTCTCGCTTAGCTCTGCAGAAAATTCATAATTTACCCAAACAAATTTTTTATCCTCTGAATGGATTAAGATTTCTTCATAATCCTCTAATATGTGTGAAAGCACAACTTCTTCTCTATCTGTAATGAGCTGGTAACTTTCGGCTTCGAACTTTTTTCCAGATTCTTTATATAGATTGTCTAGCAAATCTTGCAGAACATTTTTCTTAAAACCATAGGGTTCGAAGAAGAAATACAATTCATTCAACGAAAGATTGGAAAGGTTTCCTTTACTAATCGACCACGAATCATGACCTCTAGGCAATAACATTTCGTTACGCAGTCGCACCATACTTGAAGACAATACTTCTTGCGAATCGCGCATGCGTTGAATATTCTCATTCATTATAAAAATAAATTCTGGATTGAGTTTTTCCAACTCTGGAATGATATCTAAACGTATTTTATTACGCGCATATTTATTCGAGAAATTAGAAGAATCATCACGAAATGGAATATTTTGTTCTTGAACAAACGCTGTAATTTCTCTGCTTTGAAGAAACAACAATGGTCTCACCACCTTTGAATAGTCTCGCTTTGGTAGAATTCCTTGGAGTCCCTGAAGTCCCGTTCCACGTGACAAGTTAAATAATACAGTTTCTACAGAATCGTTCATATGCTGCGCTACAGCTATTACCGTACAATTCTCCTGCTGACGCAACTCTTCGAACCACGTATATCGAAGTTCTCGAGCAGCCATTTGAATCGACACTTTAGTGGATTCTGAATAGCCTTGCGTATCAAATCTTTTTACATGAATTGGAACAGAATTCTTAGCAGAAAATTCCCGAACCAATGCCTCATCTCCGTCGGATTCTTCTCCTCGTAACTGAAAATTACAATGTGCGACTTCGATGGAATAATTGCAGTGATGAAGTAGCCACAATAATAACATGGAATCGCGCCCTCCACTCACCGCTACAAGGATTTTATCAGCCTTGCTAAACAGCTTATTTTCTTCCACATAACACTCAAATCGGTTGAGAATATCCATATATCAAAAATAGGGATTAAAAATTGATTTTATTTAACAGGAAAAATGATTGTATTAACATTTTTTTGCTATTTAATTATCTATTTTTGCCTTCGTGAAGAAGTATATATCCTTACTCTTATTTATCTTTTCCGTACAAGTTTTGTTCGGACAAATTCCTACACAAGTTAGCGAAGCTAACCGTATGAATTTGGTATCCTCAAGTTCAGGCCGAATCAATGCAAAAACTGGTCACATGACCTTTTATAATCCTGTCTATGAACACAAAGGAAACACCCTTTCTGCTGACAGTGGTTATATCTACGAAAATGAAATTAAACAACAGTTTTTCGAAGCTTTTGGGAATGTAGTCATTACTCAGCCTTCGGGTACCGTTATTTATTCGGACTATTTACATTATGACGCCGCCGCACAACATGCTAAACTTACAGGCAATGTCAAGATGGTAGATAGAAATTCGGTATTAACCACGAATTATCTGACGTATAATATGCGCTCAAAAATCGGAACGTATACGGGAGGGGGTCGGATTATCACGCAAACTGACACCATCACTTCACGGAATGCTTATTATTTCGAAAATTCTGGAGATGCTTATTTCCGTTATAAAGTAATTGTGAGAAATCCTTCGGTTAAGGTTTACACCGATACTATGCGGTATAACAGCATGACTAAGGACACCTACTTTTTTGGACCAACAAATATCAAAGGCAATAAACAAGAAAACTTATATACAGAGAAAGGTGTATACAATACGGCTACAGGTATCGCTAATTTCAATAAGAAAAATTTATATACCGAAGGCAGCCGATTTCTAAAGGGTGATAGTCTTCATTATGAACGTGCTACAGGTATAGGTAAAGCCTTTCGGAATGTGGTGTTCGTGGATACCTTGGACAAGTTTTATGCTTATGGAGGGAAGGGAGAATATAAGCAAGACGAAGAATCTATTTTGATGACTGAAAAGCCGTATATCATTACGGTGGTTAAAAATGATTCGGATAGTACAGCATCAGATTCTACGAAAGTTGAACCTCCTTTAATGGCTAGTACGGAAAGCAAGAAACCAAACAAAAAAGAAGTTCAGACGAATAAAGAGAAAAAGTCAACTGAAACTAAAACTTCGGAAAATGAAGTTACAAATTATATTGAAAAGCCCACTGTAGATCCTAAACCAGAACCTAAAATAGATTCGGTCTACATGACTGCAGACACCTTATATTCGCGAATGATTCTTGCTAAAGAATACATTCCATTGGACTTAAAATTAGATCGAAATGGTGGCGAGATGTTGGATGAAGACGAAGAAGATTATGGAGATGACGATGATACGGGTGAAAACACATTAACTGATTCTACGCAAGTGCAAGGAGCTGATCCATTAGCCAAAGTAGAAAAAACAGAAGGAAGAACATTGCAAAAAGCTACCAATGCTGTTAAAAAAGCTGCTCCTAAGGTTACTAGTAAAACTACAGCAAACAATAATCATGGTGAAGGAAGGAAAGAAATTGAGCACACTTTGAAAGCTGATTCTATTCTTCGTCAAAAAGCTGTTGTTCCCATAGCAGGACATGCAGACACTGCCATCAATCAAGCATTGAAAATTGCGCAACAGGCTGATACAAATTTGACTAAAAAAGAAATTTCAGATACGTCTCGTACCCGTATAGTAAAAGCTTATTATAATGTGCGATTGTTCAAATCCGACCTGCAGGCAGTAGCGGATTCTGTATATTATGGCATGCAGGATTCTATGTTTCGCTTTATGGGAAGACCAATGATTTGGGCTCAAGATTCTCAAATATCGGCAGACACTATATACATGCAGATTGTGAATCAAAAAATGGATAATGCGCTTTTGAAAGAAAATGCTTTTATGGTGAACGCATTGTCCGATTCCACAAAATTCAACCAGCTTAAGGGACGTAAGATTACGGCTTTCTTTGCTAATAATAATATTGAAAGACTATTTGTAGATGGTAATGCTGAGAATCTGGTGTTCTCTCAAAATGATAAAACAAAAATTATCACGGAGATGTTTCATGATCGTGGTGGACGAATTAAAGTGTACATGGAAGATAAGAAAATTATTGACTATGTGACCATTAAGAAGGTAGATCAAAAGGTGTATCCTTTTAGCTTGGTAACGCAAGAAAATGAAATTTTACCTGGATTTGTTTGGCGACCGCAAGATAGACCAAAATCGAAAGAAGATCTATTAAACCGAAAACGAGAGCTTCCAAAAGACAATGATACAACGGATGCTAAAGGTGATAAAAGTGAGAAAGAAGAAGTCGAAGTAAAAGGTAAACCAATCGAAAAGAAAAAACAGATTGAAGAAATTTCAGAAGAAATCGAACCATAAAAACAAGAAGCTCATCAATTTGATGAGCTTCTTGTTTTTATAAACTTTCTTATCATCCCTACTTAGACAAGGAGATAAGTTTTAATTTTTATTTATACACTAATAGTTTTTTAAAAACTCTGCTAGTTTAGAGACAGCAATTGCGCGGTGGCTAATCGCATTTTTCTCTTCAGAGGACATTTCAGCGAAGGTCATATCATAGCCATTCGGAATAAAAATAGGATCGTAACCGAAGCCCTTCTCACCTTTTCTTTCCTTTATAATCTTACCTTCAATAGCTCCTTCAAAGAAATGTTGTTGCTCATTAAAATACAAAGAAATCACTGTTTTGAAACGTGCTGTTCTATTTGGATTATCACCTAATTTCTCTAATACGAATTCAATGTTCTTTTCCATATCGCGTGTTCCTGAATAACGTGCTGAATATACACCAGGCTCTCCATTCAAAGCATCTATCTCTAGTCCTGAGTCATCACCAAAACAGTATAAACCATATTTGTCCACTAAATAATCAGTTTTCTGTTTTGCATTTTCTTTAAAAGTTACTCCTGTCTCTGGAATATCGTCTTGACAACCTATATCACTTAAAGATTTCAATACAAACTTATCTCCTACAATAGCTTGCACTTCTTCAAGCTTATGGGCGTTATTCGTCGCAAATACTAGTTCTAACATGCTGTAAAAGTATAAAGTAAAAAGGTAGAAGTCAAAAAAGAAATAAGAAGAAGTGATAAATCAAAAGTAAGAAATAAGAAAAATCTCAATTCTCATATCTCACTACTCAATTACCAATAAATGTCTTAAATTCTCCCCAGAAAAGTTTCTTTTTATTGACATCGGCAAACATCTCTTCAAATGAAAAAGTATTAAACACAGTAGCAATACGACCTTTCATATATGAATTGTGTGTGATTTCTGGAAGTTTTAAGGAAGCGGGTTCGACGCCTAACAATGTGATTTTCTTAGGCTCGAAGAAAGCCATAATACGTTTAAAGTCATTTGGATTTTGAGGATTCGCCAAATTGACTATAGCTACATTTTCTGGAGTAAGCTGCAATGCTCCTATGGTTTTGATAAAAGCTTTTTCTGCCGCAGGCGAGAAATATGGATAAGAAGGATACCTCAGAATAAACAATACTCCTGTACTTTTATCCCCCTGAAAAACAAACTCTTCTGAAGACGAATCCCAATTTACAACAGCAACAGATGATGAAGATGCTACTCCAGAATTTTCATCCACAGTAAAACCAGTAGAAAACAAGGTTTCATTCATCAAAGCTTGCAAAGCAATAGGGTTATCAGTAAGAAGGTTGCTCATTGTCATTAGATTAACAGATATTAGATAATAGATGTTAGACAATAGATATTAGATTGAATATACTTCTTTTTTTGAACTCCTAGAAGTAAAGATATGAGATACAAGAAAAAATCTCATATCTCATATTCTAAATACTAATATCTAAACTATTGTCCCAAGATCCAAGCGAACACCAATGGCGCTACGATAGTAGCATCGGATTCAATCATGAATTTTGGCGTATCAATATCTAATTTACCCCAAGTTATTTTCTCATTAGGAACAGCACCTGAGTACGAACCATAAGAAGTTGTAGAGTCAGAAATCTGACAGAAGTAAGACCAGAAAGGAACATCTTCCCATTCTAAATCTTGGTACATCATAGGTACTACACAGATAGGGAAGTCACCAGAGATACCACCAGCAATTTGGAAGAAACCAACACCTTTACCTTCTGAATTAGCACGGTACCATTCTGTCAAGTAAATCATGTATTCAATACCTGATTTCACAGTAGAAGCTTTCAAGTTACCTTTGATCACATTTGCCGCGAAGATATTACCTGTAGTAGAATCTTCCCATCCCGGACATACGATTGGTAAATTTTTCTCAGCAGCCGCTACGATCCAAGAATCTTTAGGATCGATTTCATAGTATTGCTCCAATACGCCAGAATTAACTACTTGATATAAAAATTCATGTGGTAAGTAACGTTCACCTTTAGCTTCAGCAGCGTGCCATACATCTTCCAAGTGTTGTTGAAGACGACGAAATGCCTCTTCTTCAGGGATACAAGTATCTGTAACACGGTTGAAGTGTGTATCTAATAATTCGCGCTCTTGCTCTGGTGTCAAATCACGGTAGTTAGGAATACGTTTGTAGTGCGAGTGCGCTACCAAATTCATCACATCCTCCTCTAAGTTTGCACCTGTACACGAGATAATATGTACTTTATCTTGACGGATCATCTCCGCTAAAGAAACACCTAATTCAGCAGTTGACATAGCACCACCTAATGAGATCAACATTTTACCACCTTCTAGTAAATGTTGTTCATATCCTTTAGCTGCATCTACTAATGCGGCAGCATTAAAGTGACGGTAATTGTGCTCAATAAATTGACTAATTGGACCTTTTTGTGTACTCATCTTTTTCTATTTTTAATAAGTAGCACAAAGGTACTGATTTAAATTTATTTAAAGCCCTTAAGCCTGGGAAAGCATTCCCTCGCAGCAATTTTTTAACAAATGATAAAAAGACTATTTACGTTGGTACGTTACTTTCTCTGTTTTTGCTGTTCTCGTTTCAACATTAAAGGTATTACCAGCATTTGGATTCGAAGGTCTAGACGGAATATTCGTATAAACTATATTGCCTTTACGGTCATAATCTTGTTGGAAAATCTCTAATTTATCATTTTGAAGACTAAATTTAAATTTGAAAGATCTACCTCGTAAATGATCAAAAGGTAATGTATTCGTCAATTCAGGATCTATATACAGATTATTTGAAATGGTCTGTTTCATTCCATCAAAATAAACTTCTTTGACATTGAAAAATATACTGTCATTTTTCAACATATAAGTTCCTCTATTTTCTTCTTCTTTAGCTGTATAATGAGGATAATTCAACAACAACCTAACTTCCTTATTTTCTAAAAAGATTATCTTTTTATAGATTGCTCCTGACATAGTTACATCAGTTCGGTTTATAGTAGTTTCTTGTGGATCTGGGCAATTAGAGCAATAATTATATTCATAATAATTATTGAAGTTCCACTCACCTACAAATGAATCTTCAATAGTTTCATCTTTTTTACAAGAAGAGAAAACAAGTAATGCGAAAAACAATAAAAAATAGTGGTTCATATAACCGACAGACTATTATTTAGATTAACATATTCAAATATAAAGAAAAATCACTAAATGTGTTATATATTTTTAAAGGGATTTCGCGGAGTATAAGAAAATAAATTTAATTTTGATTCCTAATAAAACTAACCGAAAAAAAATGAACACACCCTTGCTAATTGATAAAATCAAAATAGGAAATATTGAATTTGAGGCTTATATCATTAAAGATGAAAATAACTTAGAGGCCTTTGTTATTTATTTTCAAGGTGAAAAAGAACCGTTAATAATGTTCCAACAAGTGGCAAGTAATTATAAAGTTGAATTAAAAATTAACGAAGATTTGGTCGATAAACTTCAACAATTCAAATCAAAAGACCCTCAACAAAGAAAAGAGCATTTCAAAATATTCCAAGAATTTGCATTAAATGCTGAGCAGAAAGCTAAGGAAATAGCTTTTCAAGATGCACGATTAATTTATTTTTCGGATATCCAATTAATCAAAAGTATCGAACAAGCCTTTTTAGTAGACTAATTATTTACGTTTCAGCAATTTTGAGAAGAAAAAGTAAGCAGCAGTCAAAAATACTGCAATCACAATAAGTACGATAACTTCTTCTTTTCCAATTCCCCAAGACATTGTATTCATAGTTCAAAACTATATAAAATGGGTGATTAAATCACCCATTTTTAGTTTATTATTTTTTCTCAATTTTTGCGGTGTACGCTCCCGGAGTAAGATCTAATGTTAAATCATACAAACCAGCTGAAGCAACCTCTATATCCGCTCCACCTTGTGTAATTTCATTTGGAGTTCCTCCGAAATTTATTGCCCAATCATCGTTGGCTCTAAATTTTATTTTTCCAACTTTTAAGTTTAGAGACACTTTCCATACATAAGTTCCTTTTCCACCTTCGAAAGTCATATCCGTATCGCTGTCCCATCCACCTGGCGTAGCATCACCGATCACTCCCATTGATAGTTTTAATGTTTCATAGGTTAGATTTTCAGCATCCATACGGATTCGATAGAAACCATTGATAGGGACAGTCAAGTTACCCGCTTCTTCATCTTGTGAAATAGTTCCAGGAGTGTCTCCTAAACCATATCCGCCTGTCCAATCTACATTTGTTGGTAAGAATTTAAAGCCTCCATCAGCAGTCAAGTATTCAAATGTTTCAAATGTAGTTTTACTATCTTCACCATATAATGTCATAGCTACCGCATTGGTAGGTTCCCAACCTGCTCCAGTAGACCCACCTACGACAAACATTTGTGGGTTACTTTCTTCGAAGGTTATTGGATGCGTTTTAGTCACTGTTTGTCCCCCCGATTGATAGGTTATTTTAAGGTTTGCTTCTCCTATATAGCTTTCATCCAAAGGAATATTAAATTCTTTTTCTGTAATATTTTGATTAGGCTCTACCGCAATTTGTTCTGTAAGCAATACTGTTCCATCTTTCTCAATACTAAATTCAAAGGTATTCACATTCATTGCTATGAAACCTACTTTCAGCTTCTTACCTATCTGGATAGTTGATACTGTACTTTCATTTATTGAAACAATTTGATCGTCAATGCTATGTTCTACCTTTTTACAGGCATTAATACCTAAGAGAAGTAGACCACATAAACCAATTGCTAAAAATTTATATATTGTTTTCATAACATTCATAATTAGTAACCTGGATTAGGTGTTAGATTTGTGTTATTTGCCAACGCTGTCGCTGGTATTGGAAATAGGCGCTTATATGTCTCTGCTGTGTTTGCTGGCTTAAACAACATGGCATCTTCCCATTTGCCGAAGCGAATCATATCTGTTCGACGCGTTACTTCAAATGTAAATTCCAACCCACGTTCTTTATATATAGCATCTAAATTCAATGTTGCAGTTGTAAAATGTTTCTCTGGATTTACTGGGAAAGCACGTTTGCGCACTTGATTAGCTGCTTCTACAGCTTGTGCAGCAGTGCCATTTGTTGCACCTCGCAAGATAGCTTCAGCTTTCATCAATAAAACATCGGCTAATCGGAAAACCACTACATCATTACCTGCATCACTGCCAATGTGATTTTTATCTGGTTGGTATTTCACACAGCGTGCACCCGCCAAACGACCACCATCATCTGCGCCACCAATATCAAAATCAGAACCTGGCAATAGATTATAGCCATTAGGATTTATCACTATATTGATCCCATTGTAGATTAATGGTTGACCTGTGGAATTATATTGCTGCCCATATAACCATTGTTGCTTACGATTGTCTAAATCTTCAAATAAATTGAAATATGCGGGCTGCGCACTCCATCCATTCCATGGATTACCATTCAACTCAAATGTTTGGCGATGCGCATAATGCAATACTTTGTTGAATAAGGCATTACCTTTTGCTCTTGATGCATCAAATGGAATTGAAAAAATTGGTTCTGGACTGTCCGCACCATTATCTGCTTTAAATTGAGCTAAGAAATCATTTTCTAGGGAATATTTCTCTGACGCAATTACAGCATTCGCATTTTCTACAACTTTGTTCCATTGCGCTGTACCTGTGTATACTTGCGCATTGAGATAGGTTTTTGCTAATAATGCGTGCGCAAACCATTTTGTAGGTCTTCCATAAGTTGCTAAAGATTTTTCTTCACTCAATAACGGTAGATTTTCCTCCAATTCTGAAACAACAAATTCAAATATTTGCGCACGAGGCGTTGTACTTGGCAACTCCGTACCTGTATCAAAAGACGTTACCAACGGAATATTTCCATACGCATCCATCATCAAATAATAGTACCAAGCACGCATAGTTTTAATTTCTGCTAATGTTTGGTTCTTTTGTTCTGAATCTTCAGATTTTTCCAACACACTCAACACTCGATTACATGTACCGATAGCATTGAAGCCCCAATTCCAAGCATTACGAACGACTTCGTGCGACGGCGACCACGTATGAAAATGCATATCACGCCATTTACCACCATCAAACCAGTCACCACCACGTGTCGGAATAATCACTTCATCCGAGCCTGCGGTCTGTAAATCAAAGTAATCCCCAAAATATCCCCTAGCCGAAGTATATACAGGCCCCGTAACCGCAACAAACTGCTCAGGCGTTTTTGGAAAAGTATCTTCTGTGTAAGATGAATAAACTTTATCATCGAATTTGGTACACGAGGCGCCAAAAAATGTAAGTCCAGCCAACAGAAATATATGTAGTTTATTATTTTTCGCTTTCATATTATTTACGTATTAAAATGTAAAATTGACACCAAAAATGAACGAACGAGTTTTTGGATAATAGCTTCTATTATCAATACCTGGAGATAATCCACCTAAGCTCAACTCTGGATCTACGCCCGTGTAGTCAGTCAATGTAAATAAGTTTTGTGCAGTCAAATACAATCGCGCTTGTTTGAAATATTTAGCTTGGCTTGTGTTGAATCTATAACCTAAAGTCATATTATCTAGGCGCAAAAACGAACCATCTTCTAGAAATCTGCTCGACGCGATCAATGGTGTTTCAAAAATCCCTTCTTCTAACGCGTCTTTTGAAATGTTAGTCACATTCGCCTGTTGCAATCTTGATAAATCTGCACGTGTAGCATTGAAAATTTGATTGCCGTATACACCTCTTAAGAAAATATTTAAATCCCAACTTTTGTATCTGAAATTGTTGTTCCAGCCATAAGTAAATTTAGGAAGCGCATATCCCATAATTTGGTAATCGTCTGGTGCCGAAATTTGGTCCTGCGTTACCAATTCGCCTGAAGGTTTTTGGTAAATAGTACGTTTCGCAACTTCGTCGTAACCGACATATTTAGCCACATAGAAAGTTCCTAAAGGTTGGCCTGGCAATACAATCGATGCCGTTTGCCCAGTCCACCCTTCTAAGCCGATACCTCCTTCATAACGTTGTGACACACCGATATTCTCAATATTAGAGGAAAGCGAGCCAACTTCGTTTACATTTCTAGCAAAATTCACGGTAGTGGAATAGCGGAAATTTTCATTGGAATATACATTCGCATTCAATACCACTTCTATTCCTTTATTACTCATACTTGCACCATTTGCCAATAATCTATTGAATTGATAAGGAGGAGACGGCACATCGTATTCATACAATAAGTCTTTGGTTTCTTTATTATAATACTCAATTGTACCACCAATACGACCTTTCCACAATTCGAAATCCAAACCTACATTAAACATGGAAGTGCTTTCCCATTTTAAATCAGGATTTTCATTTTGGCTTACACCATACGCATTTACCCATTTACCATTGTAGAAAAATTGTCCATCACGTGGTCCAAACAAAATAATACTACGGTAAGGATCGATATTTTGGTTACCCGATACACCATAACCCGCTCTTATTTTCAATTCAGAAAATAATTGTTGATTTTGCATGAAATCTTCACGTGTCAATCGCCATGCCGCAGAAATGGATGGGAATGTTGCCCATCTGTTATTCACACCAAATTTGGATGAACCATCACGACGAATAGAAGCACTTAACAGGTATTTCTCGTCGTAATTATAACCCAAACGACCGTAACCAGAGATTAATAATGATTCTTTGATGTATGGAAAATCACTGTATGGATTGTACCCTTCGGGCAAAGAACCCAAATTCAAATTATTATCCAACAAATCATCTGACATAAAGCCTACAGATGTACCGCGAAGACCATCATCATTCTTAGTCTTTTGATAAGAATAACCTGCCATCGCCTCAAATGTGTGCAAATCAGCAGTGAAGGAATAATTCAGATAAGATTCTAGAATCTTGTCAATATGTTTTAAGGCTGTTCGATCTGCAAATCCTCTTCCTAAAGCGAAAGAATCAAAATCTGTTCGAGCCATATAATAATTCTTATCCCAATGCGTGCGTTGATAAGATAAAACATTAGACCAAACCAATCCATCAACAAGCTTCAAATCTGCTTTGAAGTTTCCAAGCAACGTGTTATTACTTCTGTTTTCATCGCGAAGATTCAACATTGAAACCGGATTCATATAGCCTGTACGACCAACGACCTGAAAATAACCACCATACTGCGCATATTCTGGATCATCTGTCATTATTGGTGAAGTCGGCACAAAACGCGCTGCGCCATTAAAAATACCATAATCGATATGCGTAGATGTATTGATGCTATTTGCTAAATTAAATGAAAGTTTCAATCGGTTTTCAAAAGCGTTTTGATCGACGCCTACACGCGCAACAATTTTTTCTACACCACTACGTTTCACAATACCTTGATTGTTGAAGTAATTCACAGAAGCATTGTATCGTGTGCCTTCACTTCCACCTGTCAGCGATAAATTGTGGTTGTGTGACACACCATTTCTGGTGATAGCATCTTGCCAATCAGTTTCGAAGCCTGTTTCAGTCGGCGCTACCGCAAGACCATTTGCTTCGACAAAAGCCTTATGCTCTGCAGCACTTAATACATTGACACGATTAGAAACAGATTCTGATGCAGCATACCCGCTATACGAAAGTACAGGTGCGCCTGCTTTACCTCTTTTGGTCGTCACAAAGATAACTCCATTGGCTGCACGCGAACCGTAAATTGCTGTCGAAGATGCATCTTTCATCACGTCCATCGAAACAATATCATCTGGCGCAATTAATTCAATATTAGCTCCTACAATTCCATCAATGACATATAAGGGCGAAGAGCTCGCTGTCAAGGAAGAAGGTCCACGCAATTGCATCGTCGATCCAGCAGTTGGATCTCCACCAGATCTATTCACCGTTAGACCTGCTACCTTACCTGCCAACAATTGATCAGGAGAACTCACCACACCTCTATTGAATTCCTCAGGCGTAACACTGGAAATTGAGCCCGTAACTTGTTTACGTCTCGCTGTACCGTATCCTATGACTACGACTTCTTCCAATTCATCAGAAGCTGATATTAAGGCAATATCCAACTTATTTGCTCCCGCGACGATATTGATATTAGTTTCTGATTTCTCATAGCCAATCATATTCACGATAACTACTTGACTCCCCAGCGGTACATTAGTCAACAAATAATTACCATTCGCATCTGTAGAAGTTGCAGTAGCCGAATTTTTAATACTTACAGTTGCTCCTACTACCGCTCCTCCATTCCCATCTGTTATTTTCCCAGCAATAGAATTCGCCTGTATATACGACGAAGCATAACTAGAAAATGAAAACAGGTTGAGAAGCAAAAACAAATAGAAAAGCAACGAATTACGAAATGTAAAGTTTTGCATAATTTGAGTTTTTGGTTTATAAAATAGATGTATTTAGGTAAACATTCTACAATAAATAGAACATATACATAATAGCTTTTGTTTTCCTTTTGGTTATCACAATCTTTGGGAACGTTCCCAAAGAGGTTACATAAAGATAGAAATTTAATTTATTTAAACCAAAATTTATTCAAAAAAAGTATTTCGAAATTTTCAAAATAAGTTTCTATATTACTAGCTCCAAACCAATTTTATGCAAGAAAAAACTACCAAGTCCACTCTACAAATCTCTTCATTATGTATAGGCTTTTTAGGTATACAAATTGGTTTTGCATTACAAGCAGGAAATGTAACACGCATACTACAAAATTATGGCGCTGATCTTACCCAAGTCTCACTTTTTTGGCTTATAGCTCCGCTTTCAGGTGCTGTCATCCAACCCTTAATCGGGTATTGGAGTGATAGAAATATAAATTCGGGAAGTACAAGAGTTCCTTATCTTCTGACAGGTGGAATTTTGTGTGCTTTATCGTTATATGCATTGCCAAACTCGAATTTACTTATCGCATTATGGTCGCCACTATTTATAGGTGCGTTTCTGATAATAATCATAGATTTATCCTTTAATGTCAGCATGCATCCACTCCGTGCGGCTGTCACAGACTATCTCCCTACTTTTCAGCAACCTAAAGGATTTGCGATTCAAACTTTTTTAATAAGTATAGGAGCCATTATTGGATCAACGTTGCCTTATATATTACACAAATTTCTATCCTTTAGTTCTACTTCAGAATCACAGCAGATTGCCGACAATGTAAAATGGTCCTTTTATATCGGAGCAACTTTATTGTTAATTACGGTTTTAATCACCGCGAAAGCCATTACCTCAAATAATATAAATCCATTATCCGCTGCTCAACCTAAAGCGAGCAATACTTTTACTCTTCCGAAGATTCCTAAAAAAATGTGGCAATTGGGATTAATACAATTCTTCAGCTGGGCTGCATTTTTTTTAGTTTGGATTTATATGACACCAGCCATCGCCCAACATATTTATGCTGAGTTTGATTATTCTTCCCAATCAAAATTGTATGCTGATGCTGCCAACTATACAGGAATATTATTTGGATGCTACCATTTGGCTGCAAGTCTATTTTCCCTTGCTTTACCCTATTTATATAAAAAAACAAATGTTATCACGACTCACATAATTGCATTATTTATCGGTGGAATAGGTTTGTTAGTTGTATTTAATTGCCATAATGTTAATTTACTATATATCCCCATGATCTGTATTGGAATAGCTTGGTCAAGTATATTGGCATCACCATTTGCATTATTAAGTCGACTGATTCCGCATCAAAAAATTGGATTGTACTTCGGAATATTCAACTTATTCATAACAGTACCACAAATATTAGTCGGATTGTGCAGTGGTATTCTTATACAAGATTACTTTGAGGGAAAGGCAATATTTGCGATCATAATTGCCGGAATGTCATTATTGTTAGCTGGATCCACTGCATTGTTATTTCGAAAGTTTCTAAAATTGTGACGATTTGCGAATACGCAATTCTGACTTCAAAATTATTGTTTTGGCATCCACATCTTGAGGCTCTCCCTTTAATGTATTAAGTAATAATTTAGCAGCCTCTTGTCCAATTTGTTCTGCTGGCTGAGTGACTGTAGAAAGAGGAGGTGATAAAAGTTCTGCAATCTGAAGGCTAGAAAAAGCTACAACTTTCAAATCTTTTGGAATTTTTAATCCTAGATCATTACACACAAAATACGTAGAAAAGGCCAAGCGTTCGACTGAAGAAAATACTGCATCAGGTTTATGATTGATTAGAAGTTCCTTTAAGATTTTGAAATTTTCATCGTAAGAATTCGAACAATCTACTATTAAATCTTCTTGAATCGCGATTTTATGCTTCTTAAGTGCATCCTTGTACCCTAAGGCCCTTTCTTTACCAATAGAGTGATCTTTATCAACAACTAAATACGCTATGGATTTGCAGCCTCCTAGTATTAAATGTTCTGTCGCATCAAAACTACTCTGGTAATCGTCGGTCACGATTTTTGTAATATCTATATCATCATATACCCGATCAAAAAAAACAATAGGCATTTTTTTTAAATCTATATTATGTAGATAACTGTGGTTATCACGTTCGCCCACCACCGACATTAACACACCATCCACTTTACCATTCGAAATACTGGTAATAAACTCGCGTTCTTTATTTATATCATCATCGGTAGCATAAATCAAGATATGATAGCCCTCCTGCTTAGCAATCTTTTCAGCCCCTTTAATGATTTGCGTAAAATAATTATTCTCCAATTCGGGAACCACAACCGCTATGGTTTTACTCTTTTGTTCACGCAAATTACTTGCATAATGGTTTGGACGGTAATTAACTTCATTGGCATACGCCAAAATACGATTTCGAGTATTAGGATTTATATCGCTTTTCTCTTGAAAAGCACGAGAAACAGTAGACTTTGATAAGTTCAAAGCTTTAGCTATGGAAATTATATCTACTTTACTCATAATAATTGGCTAATTCAGGAATTATAAAAATACAAATTAAAGAAAATGGGTGATTAAATCACCCATTTTTCACATTTGTCTAAAAATGATTGGCTCATATCAGCGCCAATCCCAATATCTTCTGCTATATGAATTTCATAACCATTGTATTGAATACCCCCGATTACTGGATCTTCTAAATGTCCAACCATACATGTGTCTAAATCGTAGAATTTCACATTAGGCGATGCGTAAGCAAAATGTACTTTAGCCGCTAATGCCAAACGAGATTCCAACATGCCACCAATCATGCAAGGGATATTATATTCTGCAGCTACAGCCTGAATTTTCAAAGCTTCATGAATACCAGAAGATTTTGAAAATTTGATATTGATATAATCACTAGCATCAGCTTTGCACAACCTTTCCGCATCATGATGCGAATATACCGATTCATCCGCCATTATTGGAACGATTGTTTGTGTTCGCAATTCAGGAAGCAAATGATCATTATAGGTACGCATAGGTTGCTCGCAAAATTGAATTTTGTAAGGTTCTAAGCCTTGAAGAGCTTCGATAGCTCCTTCATAAGACCAACCTTGATTAGCATCTATACGAATAGGAATATCAAAACCTACAGCTTGACGAATCGCTCGGATACGTGCAATATCATCTTGAGGCTTCTTACCCAATTTCACCTTTAATGCAAAAGCTCCACTATCTTTTAATTTCAACGCTTTTTGCGCCATTTCTTCTGGAGAAGCTATACCTAAGGTAATATCTGTTATGATATCTTTTTTCTCTCCACCTAAGAATTTATATAAGGGCATTCCTGCAACTTTAGCCGCAAGATCATAAATAGCCATATCAAATGCTGATTTTACAGTCGCATTCCCAGCTATATACAAATGTAATTCTGCTATACGCGCTTCAATATCTAATGGATCTTTACCTTTCCAAATTTTAGCAAAGTCTTGCGCTACCGCCAAGCACGTGTTTTGCGTCTCTCCTACGATCATTGGGAAAGCCGAACATTCGCCCACCCCATAGTAATCTGTATCCGTAATAATTTTGATAAAAGTATTCTGCGCGTAATCCATCGTCCCTGTTGCTATAACAAAAGGTTCCATAGGTATGCTTAAGCGGTAGATTTCGATTTCTTTAATAATCATAACTCGTTTGTATAGAAGCACAAAAAAACGAATGAAATTCCATATTACCAATCAAACTACGAAATAAATACGAAATGAGTCTGAAATCTACTACAGTATTAAAAATAAATCAAAGTATTATAATTTTCATTGAAAATATTTCAATTATTTTAGTAGAAATTTTTTATATTAGCAAACTCTAATTAGGTAAACATAATTTATATAAGAATGCAGCAAGAAGGACTTTACAACCCAGAATTTGAACACGACGCTTGTGGTGTTGGTTTTGTAGCACATATAAAAGGTAAAAAATCCCACGATCAAGTGCGTGATGCCTTAGTTATGCTAGAAAACATGGAACATCGCGGAGCATGCGGATGTGATCCTGAAAGTGGTGATGGTGCGGGAATTATGATTCAAGTACCACATGAATTTTTGTGGGAAGAATGTATTGATTTAGGCATACAACTTCAAGAACCTGGCTACTATGGCGTAGGTATGGTATTTTTACCAAAGGAAAAATCTTTAAACGACCTGTGTCGTCAAGTTATAAAGGAAGCAGCTGAAGAAAGAAACATGGATTTGTTGGGATTCAGAGCTGTTCCAGTCAATAAAGAAGGAATCGGACCTACAGCGTTGAGTGCAGAACCTGAAATCGTTCAATTCTTCGTATCAAGGCCAGTAGGTGTTACTAACACAGAAGATTTTGATCGCAAATTATACGTTTTAAGAAGACTTATAATTCAGAAAATCAAATCAACCCAAGAATACCCACTTCCTCTTTATATTGCCTCACTTTCTTGCAAAACTATTATTTACAAAGGTCAATTAACGACCTATCAAGTTGGCACTTATTATAAAGACTTAAAAGATCCTCGTGTAGTATCAGCATTTGGTTTGGTACACTCACGTTTCTCGACAAATACATTTCCATCATGGTCCTTGGCGCAACCTTTCCGCATGATGGCACACAATGGTGAGATTAACACCTTAACAGGTAACTTGAACTGGTTCTATGCTGCAGTTCGCTCTCTTTCTTCTCCTTATTTTACCAAAGAAGAAATGGAAATCTTGTTGCCTGTGGTAGACAAAGGTCAATCCGATTCAGCTTGTCTGGACAATGTAGTGGAATTATTATTACACAGCGGACGTAGCTTACCACATGTCATGTTGATGTTGGTACCAGAAGCTTGGGATGGTAACACACAAATGGATCCGTTGAAAAAAGCATTCTACGAATACCACGCGACATTGATGGAGCCATGGGATGGCCCTGCTGCATTATGTTTCACGGACGGAAAAATCATCGGTGCTACCTTAGACAGAAATGGTTTACGTCCATTGCGTTTTGCTGTAACATCAGATGACCGTGTTATCGTTGCTTCAGAAGCTGGAGCATTGCCTATTGATGAGTCTACTATCATCAAAAAAGGTCGTCAACAACCAGGTAAAATCTTCGTGGTGGATATGGAAGAAGGAAAAATCCGTACCGACGAAGAAGTGAAAGGTGAATTGGTTCGTCAACAACCTTACGGTGAATGGATCAACAACTATAAAATCAAATTAGAAGAATTAGCAGAACCTCGCGTAACGTTTACCTACTTATCAAAAGATTCTGTTTTCAAATACCAACAAGCTTTCGGTTATTCGAGAGAAGATATCGAAACAATTTTGACGCCCATGGCGACTACAGGTTACGAGCCTATTGGTTCAATGGGTACAGATGTTCCTTTGGCTGTATTGTCTGATCAACCGCAACATATTTCTAGCTATTTCAAACAGTTCTTTGCGCAAGTAACTAATCCTCCTATCGACCCAATCCGTGAGCGTTTGGTAATGAGTTTGGCTACTTTTATTGGTAATTCAGGAAACATTCTTGTCGAAGACAAAAAATCGTGTCACTGTGTTACGTTAGAGCACCCAATCTTAACTTCTAGCGAATTAGAGAAATTACGTTCTATCGATACAGGTGTTTTCCAAGCGAAAACATTGCAAGCATATTTTAGAGCAGATGGCAAACCAGGTTCATTAGAAGCAGGTATCGAAAGATTATGCCGCTATGCAGATGATGCGGTACGTGATGGATTTGAGGTCATCATCTTATCTGACCGTGCGATCGATTCTCAACATGCAGCTATCCCTTCTATTTTAGCTGTATCTGCAGTACACCACCACTTAATCAAAACAGGTAATCGTGGTGCTGTAGGTTTAGTAGTAGAAGCAGGTGATGCTTGGGAAGTACACCACTTCGCTTGTTTGTTAGCTTTCGGCGCAACAGCAATCAATCCTTATTTGGCATTAGCTAGTATCCGTACATTGAAAGCTGAAGGTCAATTAGACACAGAGTTAGAATGGGAAAAATTACGTAAAAACTACGTAAAAGCAGTTTGTAATGGTTTGTTGAAAATATTCTCTAAAATGGGTATTTCAACATTACAATCGTATCACGGTGCTCAAATCTTTGAGGTATTAGGTATTGATAAATCTGTTGTAGACAAATATTTCTGTGGTGCAGTATCCCGTATCGGCGGTTTGAATTTGGATGATATTGCTCGTGAAGCATTAACTAAACACTGGCGCTCATTCGAAGCTCCACGCAACGTAAAACCATTATTGCCAGAAGGTGGAATTTACCAATGGAAACGTCGTGGCGAAGGTCACTTATGGAATCCACAAACTGTTCACTTATTGCAACAAGCTTGTCGTAACAACGACTTTGAAACATTCAAAAAATATTCCGCATTAATCAATAATCAAAAAGAAGCGATGTTTACGCTTCGTGGCTTATTGGATTTTGCAAAACATAGAAATGCTATTCCTGTAGAGGAAGTAGAACCAGCAAGCGAAATCATGAAACGTTTCGCTACTGGAGCAATGTCTTTCGGTTCTATCTCTCACGAAGCGCACAGCACATTAGCTATCGCAATGAACCGTATTGGCGCTAAATCGAATACAGGTGAAGGTGGTGAAGATGAAATCCGTTATGTAAAATTACCTAATGGAGACTCTATGCGTTCGGCAATCAAACAAGTTGCATCCGCACGTTTTGGGGTTACATCAAACTACTTAACTCAAGCCGATGAGATCCAAATTAAGATGGCTCAAGGTGCAAAACCAGGTGAAGGCGGTCAATTGCCAGGACACAAAGTAGATGATTGGATTGCAAAAACTCGTCACTCTACTCCTGGCGTAGGTTTGATTTCTCCTCCTCCACACCACGATATTTACTCAATTGAGGATTTGGCTCAATTAATTTTCGATTTAAAAAATGCCAATCGCGATGCACGTATCAACGTGAAGTTGGTATCTAAAGCAGGTGTTGGAACTATTGCTGCCGGTGTAGCCAAAGCGCACTCAGACGTCATCTTAATTGCGGGATACGATGGTGGTACTGGAGCCTCTCCTATCAGCTCTATCAAGCACGCAGGTCTTCCTTGGGAACTTGGTTTAGCTGAAGCGCATCAAACTTTGGTACAAAATAAATTGCGTAGCCGCGTCGTGTTACAAGCAGATGGTCAAATGAAAACAGGCCGTGACTTAGTTATTGCTACTTTATTAGGCGCGGAAGAATGGGGTGTAGCAACAGCTGCATTAGTAGCTGGCGGATGTATCATGATGCGTAAATGTCATTTGAATACTTGTCCTGTTGGTGTGGCGACTCAAGATCCTGAATTGCGCAAGTTATTCTCTGGTAAACCAGAAGATATAGTTCATCTATTCCAATTTTTAGCGGAAGAAATGCGTGAGATTATGGCTCAATTAGGTTTCCGTTCGATCAATGAAATGGTGGGCCGCGCACAATTCTTGAAAAAACGCGAAGATGTAGGTCATTGGAAAGCTTCTAAAGTTGATTTCTCTGGAATCCTACACGTAGCACGTAACGAAGTAGGTCAATCTCTTTATAATACCGAAGAGCAAGATCATGGCATGAGTATGATTTTGGACTGGGGATTATTGAAACAAGCAAAAGAAGCTTTAGAAAATAAAACTCCTGTATTTGGCACATTTAAAGTAAAAAATACTGACCGTACAATCGGAACTTTACTTTCTAACGAAATATCAAAAATCTATGGTTCTGAAGGATTGCCAGACAACACGATCAACTTCAAATTTGAAGGTTCAGCAGGTCAATCTTTCGGTGCATTCAACACAAAAGGTATTTCCTTCGAATTAGAAGGTGAAGCAAATGACTATGTAGGTAAAGGTCTTTCAGGAGCACAATTAGCCATTTATCCGGCAAAAGAAAGCTCATTAACACCACACGAAAACATCATCATTGGTAACGTAGCACTTTATGGTGCGACTTCAGGTCACTTATTTATTAATGGTATGGCTGGTGAGCGGTTTGCGGTACGTAACTCAGGAGCTACAGCAGTTGTTGAAGGTATCGGAGATCACGGATGTGAATATATGACAGGCGGTCGTGCCCTGATTTTAGGGGACACAGGTCGAAACTTCGCAGCAGGTATGAGTGGCGGTATTGCATGGATTTACGATATCAATGGCAACTTCAAAGACAACTGCAACCAAGAAATGGTAGATCTTGACCCACTTGATACACAAGATGAAAATGAAATTATCTCGTTATTGAAACGTCATGTCAACTTGACTAAGAGTGCGAGAGCATCTTATATCTTGGAAAATTGGGCTACCGAAAAGAACAAATTCATCAAGGTATTCCCTCGTGAATATAAAAATGTGTTATTGAAAAAAATGGTTGTAGCTTAATTAAAGAGGAAATAAAATCATGGGAAAAGCAACTGGATTTTTAGAATTTGATAGAGTACTTCCTCAAAAAGAGGCTGTAGAAAATAGAAAACAAAATTACCAAGAGTTTGTAAAATTATACTCGGACGAGCAATTGAACAATCAAGCTGCACGTTGTATGAATTGTGGTATTCCATTCTGTCACTCAGGATGTCCACTTGGAAATGTTATTCCTGAATTTAACGATGCCGTTTACGATGGAAAATGGGAAGAAGCATATAATATATTATCGTCAACAAACAATTTCCCTGAATTCACAGGTCGTATTTGTCCTGCGCCATGCGAATCGGCATGTGTATTGGGCATCAACAAAAATCCTGTAGCTATTGAGGAAATTGAAAAACATATCATCGAGATTGCCTACAAAAAAGGTTATGTACAACCTAATAAGTCTGCTATCAAGACGGGTAAAAAAGTTGCTGTTGTTGGTGGCGGTCCTGCTGGACTTGCTGCTGCAGCACAGTTAAACAAAGCTGGTCATGACGTAGTGGTGTACGAACGTGATGATAAAGTGGGTGGACTTTTACGCTATGGCATTCCAGACTTCAAATTGGATAAATCTGTTATCGACAGACGTATCGAAGTGATGAAAGAATCAGGTATAGAATTCCGCACTAACGCTGAAGTGGGTAAAAATGTCCCAGCTTCAGAATTGGATCAATATGATGCAGTTGTGTTATCAGGAGGCTCTACTATTCCACGTAATTTGAATATTCCAGGACGTGAATTGAAAGGTGTATACTATGCGATGGAGTTTTTGAAACAACAGAACAAACGCGTAGGTAACTCTCCTATCGAAACAGAAGAAATTTTGGCTACGGGTAAAAATGTATTGGTAATCGGTGGTGGTGACACAGGATCTGACTGTGTAGGTACTTCAAACAGACACGGTGCAAAATCTGTAACTCAATTTGAATTAATGCCTCAACCTCCCCAAACACGTACTTCGGCAATGCCTTGGCCTACTTATCCAATATTGTTAAAAACAACAACTTCTCACGAGGAAGGATGTCAAAGACACTGGAGTATCAGTACCAAAGAATTCTTAGGTGACGAAAACGGTAACTTACGTGCTGCAGTTGTAGTAGATTTAGAATGGGAAACTGACGCTTTGGGAAGACCAACTAAATTTAAAGAAGTAGAAGGTTCTCAACGTGAAATCCCTTGCGAATTGGTAACACTCGCAATGGGTTTCTTACACCCTCAGCATGAAGGTTTATTACAACAATTGGGTATCGCATTAGACGAACGTGGCAATGTAAAAGCTGCTGAAGGTTCTTACCAAACTAACGCAAGTAAATATTTCGCTGCAGGAGATATGCGACGTGGTCAATCCTTAGTGGTTTGGGCGATTTCAGAAGGCCGTGAATGTGCTCGCAAAGTCGATGAATTCTTAATGGGTTCTACTGTTTTAGAAAGCAAAGAAGCTGTCTATAATTATGCATAGCAACTAATCATCATCTATATTTTTCAATCTAGCCTTCTTGCAGAAATGTAAGAAGGTTTTTTTTATTTCTCAGCTAATAAGCTGACTTGCAAAATTTAAAAACGCTTTTTTGTACCGCATTAAAAATGTAATATTAAAACAAACTACTATCTACTTATGAACCCAAGTCTTAATTATTGGAATAAAATTAGGAACATAGGATATCATACAGATTTATCATTATATGATATGAAGGTGCTTAATAATATTAATTCAGCATCCTTTATTTTTATACTTGTTTCATTCCTATATGCGGTTCTTAATTTTTTTCAAGAAAGAGCATTATTGACCGGAATAAATTTCAGTATTACACTTAATCTCGTAGCGGTTCTGGTACTCAACCATTATAGAAAGTATAATTTTGCAAAGATTGTTCTATTATATTTTAATGCTTTATCATTATCCTTATCCGGCTTTATTTATAAAAATCAATCGGAACTTTATTTATTAAGTATATTAATAGCTATAGCCCTTATATATAGAAATAAAATAACGCAGATAGTATCATCAATCATTCTTAGTGCCATTTTCCTTGCTATAAAATTTGTCCCCTATCCATTTGAAGTAGATTTGCCAGTCACTCAAGATCGAACCATTTTAAATGTTTTCGGGGGTCTATGTTGTTTGATCTACATTATGATGCTGCAATACAATACACAAATTTCGATGAACAAGAAAATTCAACATCAACATTTGTTATTGCAAAAAAATAATGAGAATATGAAGAAGATCCTTTCCATTATCGCACACGATGTACGGGCACCGTTGGGATCAATTCAAAATTTACTATTTCTTTATAAAGAAAAAATAATATCCAAAGAAATCGGTACCGATACATTCGAATCTATTAATGATCGGCTAACTAATCTCGACAGCACACTAGTTGATCTCTTGAATTGGAGCTCCACTAGCCTTCGACGTTCTCAAGCCATTCCCCAAGATATCAACCTTCAGGAGGCTATAGACCACCTTTGCTTATTTCAAAAATCTCAATTTGAAAATAAAAATCTAAACATTTAGACGAATATTTCAAATGATCTACAAGTATTTGTTGACCCAGACCATTTAAATATAATTGTCCGCAATATTCTTAACAATGCCATTAAATTTTCTTTTAATGAAGGAACAATAATCCTTTCTGCGCAAGAAGAAAACGATCAAGTCATCTTAAAAATACAAGACCAAGGGATTGGTATTTCGGAAGAGAAAACCAAAAACATTTTTTGAATCCGTTCAAACGCCCAACTTAGGAACGGCAGGTGAAAAAGGAACAGGATTTGGCTTAGTGCTTGTAAATGATTTAGTTCACCAAAATAATGGGCATATTTCCTTAAAAAGTAAGTTAGGTGAAGGTTCAACCTTTATAATCACACTTCCCAAAAGCAAGAAACTGCAGCAAACGGAAGTTTTAATCACTTCTTGAATTATTGGAAGTGAAATGACATATAAGCATAACGAAAAGCAATAATCTACTAATCTAGTATATTTTCATTTTTTATATTGCTTTTCCCACGTTTTGCGTATGTTTGTACTTAATAAGAATTAATCTAAAGAGTACATTGGGCGAAATTCTACTTCATATTCTTGTACCGATTGTCATTTTTGGCTTCATAGCTTTATTTACGCTTTTTGCAGTATATGCGGAGCGGAAAGTAGCAGGTTTTGTACAAGACCGTTTAGGTCCAATGGAAACAGGTAAATTCGGTTTATTACAAACCTTTGCTGACATACTTAAACTCCTTCAGAAAGAATTAATTAACCCAGCTGCAGCAGACAAAATATTATTTGCAATTGCTCCGGTAATCATTTTTGTGGCGGTATTTATTGGGTATTCGGTTGTGCCTTGGGCTCCGGATTTTTTGCCAGCTGATACCCATACAGGATTGTTCTTTATTATGGCAGTCGTTTCTATCGATGCACTTGGCATTCTAATGGCAGGCTGGGGCTCCAATAATAAATATTCATTGTTAGGTTCTATTCGTGCTATTGCGCAAATGGTGTCGTATGAAATTCCAGTTGGCTTATCGCTTATTGCTGCGGTGATGATTACGCAAACTTTGAATCTTAATGAAATTGCCATAAATCAAGGTGTTTTGAGTACAGAAAGTATTCATTTTTTAGGATTTTGGGATGTATCTGAAATAGGAGGTTTATTCGCTTGGAATATATTCCAAGCGCCACATCTAATTGTGGTTTACGTGATATTCTTTGTAGCAACCTTAGCAGAATGTAACCGTGCTCCTTTTGATATACCTGAAGCTGAATCCGAATTAATCGGTGGTTTCCATACGGAATATGGTGGTATCCGTTTTGCATTCGTATTTTTAGCAGAATACGCCATGATGTTTTTGGTGGCTATGCTTGGCGTTGTAATTTTTTTAGGTGGTTGGAACACACCACTGCCAAATATTGGTGCTTTACAATTAGCAGATTGGACAACAGGTCTTATTTGGGGAATTTTTTGGACATTGTCAAAAACATTATTGATTGTAGGTGTTCAAATGTGGATACGCTGGACTTTACCTCGTTTTAGAGCAGACCAGTTAATGAATTTGTGTTGGAAAGTGATGATTCCTATTGCTTTTGCGTGCATGGTAATTTCGGGATTGTGGCGAATTTTAGTAATGAATTAAGGTGATTTTAAAAACAACCATACACGGCTTTGCGACTGCGGTAAAAGGATTACTTTTGACCGTACGCCACCTCTTTGGGGCTAAAAAATCACGTGAAATACGCGACATTCGCCAAGAAAATTATTTCGAAAAACAAGAAGGTGTTACGACCGTTCAGTTTCCTCACGAAAAAATGCCTATACCTGAAATCGGCCGTTATCAATTACACGTAGAAATTGAAGATTGTATCGTCTGTGATTTATGTGCGAAAGCATGTCCAGTGGATTGTATCGCCATTGAATCCATCAAATCACCTGAAGCAATTGGCAAAACATCGGATGGTAGCGTAAAACGTTTGTATGCGGCACAGTTTGATATTGATATGGCAAAATGTATGTATTGCGGTCTTTGTACCGTGGTATGTCCTACGGAATGTATTACGATGACCAATCAATACGATCGCAGCACAACAAAATTAACCGACTTGATTTACGATTTTGGGGAGATGACTGAAGAAGAAATTAAGCAACGTAAGGAAGAATGGACACGTTTCCAAGCTGACAAGGAGGCAGCGAAAAAGAAATAATGAAATTAGAAGTGTTTCTTTTTTATGCTTTCGCTGTGTTAGCGATTGGTTCAGCCCTTCTAGTTGTAAGTTTGAAAAATACAGCCCGTGCTTTATTTTTATTCTTCATCACTTTATTTTCCATGGCTGGGTTATTCCTGTTTGCCTTAGCAGATTTTGTGGCTATTACGCAAATCATGGTCTATGTAGGTGGTGTACTCATTTTAATGATATTTGCTTTTATGCTTTCCAACAAAGAGCTTTTAGCAGATTTACAAAATATTTCGGGTTCATTTATCAGTCTTCCGAACTGGCAATCTTTGCTATTGGCTTTAGGATTTTTTGCAGTTATTCTTTTGGGATTAAAAGAATGGAACAACGATATGCCGGATTGGATGCTCAGCAATATAAAATCTGGTGATCTAATTTCCCCGAATGATAATAATATTCATCAGTTGGGAATTAAATTTATGACGCAATATGTCTTACCTTTTGAGGTAATTTCTATATTCTTATTGATGGCTTTGATTGGTGCCGCACACTTATCCCGAAAGGAGGATACACAATGATTACCTTAACTCATTTTTTGGTGGTTAGTGCATGTATTTTCTGCATTGGTTTGTATACTGTTATTGCGAAACGCAATGCTATTATGATTTTAATAGGCATTGAATTAATGATAAATGCAGCCATTTTGAATTTTGTAGCATTCAGCAAATACGATAAAATAAATTACGGAGGTCAGGTCTTTGCGTTATTTGCGATTGTATTAGCGGCAGCTTCAGTTGCTGTAGGCTTGGCAATAATCCTGAATGTATATAGACATTACAAAACAATTAATCCAGATAATATTACGGACTTAAGAGACTAATGAATTATCTACTCAACATATCACCTATCTTTGCAAGTATGCTGGTCGTAGTTTTGCCTTTCTTGGCCTTTATTATTCAGGCTTTGTTTGGCAAAAAGTCTACTTCGGGCATCTTTTCATTGGTTGCCATTGTGTTGAGCACGATTATTTCTGGTCTTTTTGTTTTTGCTGAAGTGTGGAATGGCATTCCCCTACAGGCTGATTACAGTTGGTTTACAATAGGCGACAAAACATTCAGTTTTGGTATTTTGTTAAATAACCTGACGGTATTGATGCAGTTTATTGTTTGCATCATTGCCTTACCAGTGCACATATATTCTAAATCCTATATGAAAGGTGATGCTGGAATACATCGATATTGGATGTATTTGAGCTTATTTTGCTTTGCGATGTTGGGTTTGACCATTTCCAAAAATCTACTGATAATGTATATTTTTTGGGAATTGGTTGGTTTTGCTTCATACTTGTTGATTGGATTTTGGTTTACCAAAGAATCGGCAGTACAAGCGAATAAGAAAGCCTTTTTGATGAATAGGATTGGTGATTTGGGCTTCTTAATAGGTTTGGCTATTCTATTCAGTACGTTTGGCACTTTAGATTTAGTTGAAATATTTGGAAAAGATGGCTTGTTCTTCCAAGGAATAATAGACCACCATTCGGGATTAATCACCGCCGCAGGAATTTGTTTCTTCTTGGGTGCCATGGCAAAGTCAGCACAGTTTCCATTACATCTTTGGTTGCCTGATGCGATGGAAGGTCCTACATCTGTTTCCTCATTGATTCACGCGGCGACAATGGTCGCAGCTGGTGTGTTTTTATTAAGCTCGATTTTCCCTTTATTCAATAGCACTGTTTTATTAATCATTGCTATAATCGGAACAATCACAGCGATTACGGCAGCCATCTTTGCTTTAGGACAATATGATATTAAAAAAATATTAGCCTTTTCTACCATTTCTCAATTGGGTTATATGATGGTAGCCGTAGGCATTGGCGCTTGGGACGCGGGAATGTTTCATTTGGCTACGCATGCCTTTTTTAAGTGTCTTTTGTTCTTGAGTGCTGGAGCTGTGATTCACGAAATGGCGCATTTGAAAGCACATTCACATCAAGATTTTGACCCACAAGATTTACGCAATATGGGCGGACTTCGTCAATATATGCCAAAGACTTTTGTCTTGATGAGTTTGGCCTCCTTAGCTTTGGCAGGTTTTCCGTTGACATCAGGATTCCTTTCCAAAGATGCCATTGTTATTTCTGCTTTTGAATGGGCTTTGCAACAAGGAGGGCTGTATTTGGTAGTTCCAATCATTTTGGTTCTCGTTAGTATTCTGACTGCATTCTATATCGGAAGATTGATTTTCAAGGCTTTCTTCGGAACATTACGTGTTAACACTGGTCAAGCTCATTTACACGAAGCTCCAAAAACTATGTTGATTCCAATGGCTTTCTTAGGGATTTGTTCCTTATTCATTATATTTTCTTGGAATCCATTTTCGTATGCGAATGCTGCGATTTTAAACGGATTAGTTGTTAATTATACATTCCCTGAAATTCATTCTTTACATACGATAGTACCTATTACTTTAACTGCTACTGCCTTACTCAGCTGGTGGATTGGGTACAATTGGTACGTAAAAGGTAAATATCCATTGAATGCTAATAGTAGTTGGATTCATCTGGCACAAAATCAATTTGGCATGAATGAATGGATGATGAAGACATTCGTAACACCAACGGTGAAGCTTGGAAAAATCAGTTTTTGGTTTGATAAATATATTGTAGATGGTTTCGTGAATGGGGCTTCATACCTCATAAAACAACTAAGTGGATTGATAACCTGGATTGATAAATATATAGTAGACGGAATTGTAAATGCTGTGGCTTATCTAGCCTACGAATTGGGCAATGCACTTAGATTTGTACAGAACGGTAGATTACAAAATTACTTAGGATTCACATTGACGATGGTTTTGATTGGAATAATTTATTTGATATTAAAATAAAATGGGATTACTCTCACTACTCATATTTTTGCCTCTGCTTGCAACAGTTTTAATTCTGTTGTTGCCAGCGACCTTGCGCCAAAGCTATAAGTACATTGCATTGGGATTTACTGTGGTGCAATTTGTTTTATCAGGCTGGTTATATAGCCAATTTGATAACGCTGCCACGGGAATTAATCAGGCAAGTGGTTTTCAATTTTTGGAACAACTTCCTTGGATTCGTTTAGACTTGGGAAGTTTGGGACAGTTGGAAATTGATTATTTCGTCGGCGTCGATGGAGTTTCTCTTCCTTTGTTGGTATTAAGTGCTTTTGTCATGCTAATGGCCATTGGAGCATCTTGGAATATTACAAAAAGTACAAAAGGCTATTTCTCGCTATTGATGCTGTTGAATATGGCAGTAATGGGTATTTTCTGTGCTTTGGACTTCTTCCTATTCTACATTTTCTACGAAGTAATGTTGCTTCCGTTGTATTTCCTCATCGGAATTTGGGGTGGCGCCAATCGCGAATATGCTGCTATTAAATTCTTTATTTATACATTATTTGGTTCAGTTTTCATGCTGCTAATCATAGTAGGATTATATTTTTCTGTAGTAAATCCTGAGACAGGAGCAAATACATTCAATATGTTGCATATGATGAACCCAAACAATTATGTAGACGGTTCATTCTTCGCTTACTTGAATAATTATTACGAAGTGTTGGGAATCCCAGCACGTATGTTGGGCTTTATTGTGTTGTTTATTGCTTTTGCGATAAAAGTTCCTATCGTACCATTACATACTTGGCTACCAGATGCACACGTGGAAGCGCCTACTCCAGTATCTATTATACTTGCAGGTATTTTGTTAAAAATCGGTGGATATGGTATCATAAGAGTATGTTATAGTATATTCCCTGATGCCGCGGCAGCTGCCAATTGGTGGTTAGGATTAATCGGCGTAGTTTCCATTTTGTATGGAGCGTTGAATGCTTTAGCACAAAAAGATTTAAAGCGTTTGATAGCTTATTCCTCTGTTTCGCACATGGGTTTTGTGCTATTGGGCGTTGCTTCTTTAACCGCGGAAGGTATTTCAGGTGCATTATTCCAAATGCTTTCACACGGATTTTTATCGGCAGCCTTGTTCTTCTTAGTTGGCGTTATTTACGACCGCGTACACGACAGGTATATTTACAATTTCCGCGGATTAGCGACGCATATGCCAGCCTATACTGGATTTGTGGCTGTAGCTTTCTTTGCATCTTTGGGTTTACCAGGATTCTCTGCATTCATCGGTGAAGCTTTTGTTATCATCGGAACATTCAATGCAGAATCAGTAGGCACAGGAATTCCTCGTTGGATGGCTATTGCAGGTTCGGTAGGGATATTGTTGAGTGCAGCTTATTTGTTGTGGACTTTGCAACGCATGTTCTTTGGACAAACACGTTTCAAAGGTGGAGAAGAATGGGCAACTTTATTGACAGACATAAATACGCGCGAACGAATTATTTTGTTCCCAACATTAGCTTTAGCTTTATTATTAGGTGTTATGCCTTCGTTGGTATTTGACAAAATGAATGCAACAGTTCTTAATTTAGTTTCATTGGTTTCACAGTATCTATAATGCAAGATATCAACATACAATTACCGAGTATACTAGATCAAGTCCTTCAATCCATCCCTTATTTCAAGGCGGAATTGGCGTTGATCATCGCTTTCTTGGGCAGTATTCTAGCGACATTGTTTTTAGATAAAGCGTGGAAACAAAGCTCCTTTCTTATTACCATATTAGGTATCCTAGTATCTTTTGTATTATCGACAAAGCAATTCGGCCAACCTCAAAGTGGTTTTTTCGGAATGTTAATCGTAGATAATTTCTCGGTGTACGCTCGTGGAATAATTCAAATCGCTTTATTAATCTGTGTAATTTTTGTACAACAACATTTCCAACATAAAAAATTCGGCAAAAACTTAGGTGACGTCTACAGCATTTTACTTACGGCTGGATTAGGTATGAATATTTTGACGATGACCAGTAATTGGTTGTTGACCTTTATCGCAATTGAAACTGTTTCTATAAGTTCATATATACTCGTAGGTTATTTTTCGGAGAACAAAAAACAATCCGAAGCTTCGATGAAATATGTACTCTTTGGTTCGGTATCCGCTGCAATAATGTTGTATGGTTTGTCATTACTCTATGGCTTTACTGGAAATTTAGATTTCACCTCTTTTGAACATATTCAAGGCTTAATTGAAGCGCCAAAAATTCTTTTATCTATTGCTTTATTGTTTATGTTTGTGGGCATAGGGTTCAAACTGAGTTTTGTTCCATTTCACATGTGGGCTCCTGACGTGTATGAAGGCGCACCTACGCCAATCACTACTTTTCTATCCACAGTTCCTAAAATTGGAGCTTTGGTTTTATTAGCTCGTCTATTTGAAGAATGGACCTCGTCGTCCTTCTTTTTCTCAGAATTGGTATTGATTCTAGTAAGTGTGGCGTCTATAGTGACTATGCTAGCGGGAAACTTAATTGCGCTTCGTCAGACCAACATCAAACGTATGATGGCGTATTCTTCAATTGGTCATACTGGATTTTTGTTAATGGCTTTGGTAGGAAATTTAGCTTCAGAACCTCAAGTTTTGTTATTTTATATCACTGTATACACGATAATGAATTTGGCAGTATTCGGACTTATCGATACTTTAGAACAAAAAATAGGAAGTGCACAATTGGAAAATTACCAAGGATTGGGTAAGCAATTCCCGATTCTTTTTAGCGTATTTACCTTACTGGGTATTTCCTTAGTGGGCTTACCTCCTACTGCAGGTTTTATCGGGAAACTTTTTGTCTTTACTTCTATTTTTGATTTATTCCAATTCAACAATAACAGATACTATTTGATATTATTGGTTGTAGGTGCATTGACTTCCGTAATTTCGCTATTTTATTACTTCAAAATTCCTTTGTTTGCTTTTCTACGTAAAGGTGAAGCTGTAAATATATTACCCACGAAATCTACGTGGATTGTCTATCTTATTTCGATTATTTTAGGGTTTTCCACTTTAGTATTAGGAATTTTTCCGTCAATTTTATTATCTCTCTTCAAATAGAAACATTCGGGTTATCTTAATTCGTATATTTGTCTTATGATTAGTACTACAGCAAATTCTATCTTTCAACGTGCTATAGCAGATTATCACGTTTATGACGCCATTGATCATCCGATTTCAAATCCTTATGAGTCTAACTCACTAGAGCATTTATTGTATTTGAAATGTTGGATTGACACTGCGCAATGGCATATGGAAGATGTGGTACGTAATCCAGAAATTGATCCAAAAGACGGTTTGTATTGGAAAAGACGTATCGATAAACAGAATCAAGTACGTACTGATACAGTTGAGTATATCGATAGCTACTATTTGCAAAAATTTGCTGAAGTAAAACCTTTAGCAGCTGCTAGCATCAATACCGAAAGTCCGGCATGGGCTATTGATAGGTTGTCGATTTTGGCATTGAAAATCTATCATATGGAGCAGGAAACTCACCGTAAGGATGTGGACCAATCTCATATTGATTCATGCCAACAAAAGCTTGATATACTTTTGGAACAACGCAATGACTTATCTCAAAGTATTGACGAGTTATTGGCTGATATTGAAGCGGGCAAAAAATATATGAAAGTGTACAAACAAATGAAAATGTACAACGACCCGAACTTAAACCCAGTACTTTACAGCGCTCAAAAATAACATATATGAAGCGTATCATTGTAACTCGGTTTTCAGCAATGGGAGACGTTGCTATGGTCGCTTCGGTTCTCAAAGAATTTCAGAAACAACACGACGACACCGAAATTATTATGGTGTCCAGAAAATTATTTTCGGCATTCTTTGAGCATATACCTCGTGTCAAATTTCATGCTTTTGATCCTAAGCACAAACATAAAGGTTTAGGTGGTATTTACACCCTCTTTAAGGAATTAAAAGTTTATAAAGCAGAGTTTGTAGCTGACCTGCATAACAATATTCGAAGTCGTACTTTGGGTTTTTTATTCAAAATTGCAGGCTATAGAACCCAGATTTTGGACAAAGGAAGACAAGAGAAAAAAGAACTCACACGCGCTGAAAATAAAATTAAAAAGCAACTCAAATTGACAATTGAACGCTATGCTGATGTGTTTAGAAATTTAGGATTTGCGATTAATTTAAGCCACACTTTACAAAAAGAACAAAGACTTATTCCAACAGAATTATTAGGATCATTAGCATCTGACAAGAAAAAAATTGGAATAGCCCCCTTTGCACAACATAGCTATAAAGTATTTCCTCTATCCAAAATGGAAGAGGTTATTAAGAATCTATCTGAAACTAAGCAATACGAATTTTTCATATTTGGTGGTGGCGCTTCTGAAAAGGCTATCGCGGAAAGTTGGGAACAGAAATACAAACAGGTAAAAAATACAATTGGTAATTTTACGGTTTCGCAGGAGTTGGATATCATTTCTCATTTAGATTTAATGATTAGTATGGATAGCTCGGGCATGCATATGGCTTCTTTGGTCGGCACCAGATGTCTTTCTATCTGGGGTGCTACCCATCCGTATGCCGGTTTTTTAGGTTTCGGACAGTCTTACGAAGATTGTATTCAAGTCGAACATTCCAATAGACCTTCATCCGTATATGGCAACAAACCTTGTGATTGTGATGGTGTAGAAGCTATAGATTTAGTATCTTCAGAAATGATTTTAAACAAAATCAAAGAATTATAAGCTTAATGACTTACAAATTATTTAATCTTTTTATATAAGAAGAATTCTGTTTTTTGAAATACCCATTTTAATCTAGATGCGATAATTCCTGGTGTTCTCTCTGCCTTACGCGAAAAGGATGTCCAATAATATTTTAAATTCTTTTTCTTATTTCCCCAAGAATCTTCCCACCAATGAATTGCAAGACTATTATTTGTCAAACAATCTTCTGAATATTCTTCACGCCAAGAGAAAGGGTAGAAATAATCACGAGTAAGAACCGTAACATCCTCAAATTTTTGTTTTTCATATCTAGAGACACCATAGTTCTCTAAAAGCACTCTACTAGATATCTTCGGTGCCGCCATTGCATGATAGTACATACGAAGCAACTTCTCACTTTCCCGTAGACATTTCTCTATAAATGCATTGCCTTTTTCTCCTCCTATCACCGCCGTATTAAATGGATATTTATCTGTTCCAAGTTCGACTTGGAAGGCTATAAAAGAAGGTTCTGATAATAAATCATCAAAAGACTTTATAACCTCAACATCAGTATCAAAATAAATACCACCTTGTTTATATAAGGCATACAAGCGCATATAGTCTGAGATAAAGGCCCACCTTTTTTGCCTGTACAACACTTGGAGAAAAGGCATTTGAGCAAAGGGCGTATTTGATTCATCCCATTTTACAATCTTGTAATCAGGCATTTTTTCTTCCCAAGATCGAATACATTTTCGTATTGTATCATTATACTCTCCTTTACCATACCAACAAAAATGTAATAATTTAGGAATCATAATATTTATTAATTCTATTCTATATCTTTGCCAAAGATACTAAAATAGCGACTATAAAACATGGCAATTAGCGGGCTTGTTATTACTTTCAACGAGGAAAAATTTATTGAACGATGCGTTAAAACATTATTTAAAGTATGCGATGAAGTTATAATCATCGACTCGCTAAGCAAAGACAAAACTGTCGAAATAGCGCAATCTCTTGGTGCTACAGTTATCTCACAACCTTTTCTCGGAGATGGACCACAACGCATTTTTGGTTTACAATTTTGCAAGAACGACTGGATACTCAATGTGGATACAGACGAATTTATCGATGATGACTGTATTGCCTTTTTCCAAAACAAAGAGTTTCTAAATCAACAGTATGATGCTTATAGTTTCAGAAGGAGAAATTTTCTGAAAGATAAAGAGATCGATTTTGCAGATTGGTATCCAGACTATGCCTGTAGATTTTTTAATAAAAAGACGGCCTCCCCTTCCACTCAGATTGTCCATCAACGGGTAATAGCAACAAATATGTGCAATACCAATATGCACTTATTGCACTATGGATGGGAGAATTTCTACCAACTAATTGCTAAGAAAAACCAATATACAGATTGGCAAGTTGAAGAATTTTTGAAAAGTGGCAAAAAAGTTGGCTTCTTTTCTCCTATTATACATGGTATTTCTGCCTTCATTAAAGCCTATTTTTTAAAAAAAGGAATTTTTCATGGCATTGATGGTGTAACGTTTTCCTTAATTCAATCGTTCTTTTCTTACATGAAGTATGCTAAAGCTTTAGAAGAAATTCGAAAAAAAGAACTTTATAAATAAAATTAGGCATATAAATTGATTGTAAGTAACGAAATGATTTGTACAGTACCTTCTATTAAGCACAGCTCAACTAGAGCAAATTATAGACGAGCCGTAGCTCTGTGTGTAGATAACGCCTTTTTACCATACGCTTCCTTTGTAGCTTCTCAATTATTGCAAAAAGAGCATAATAGAGATTACGACATTGTGATATGTATGCCCCACACAAGTACAACACCAACACATTTTGATTCTCGAATTCGTTATTGTGCTATTGATTATTCTCTCTTACCTAAACTACCTGTAGGAAGATTGTCTATGGCAACATACTACAAGCTATTCTTGCCCGCAATTTTTGCCAATGAATATGATCAGATTCTATATTTGGATGCTGATGTGTATATTCTAAATGCACAAATATCAGAGCTAATGGATAAACATCAACATCATTTTCCTATCGCTATGGCAATTGATATTGCTGAAATTGAACGTGGGTCGGGTTTGAATTTTCATAATGACTACTTAAATCAATACCGAGAAATCAATCATATTTATAGAAATGCAGGGGTGATTTTGTTTAATACTCAAGAGCTTTTAAGCATAAACTATCTAAATCAGTTGTTTGATTTTATGAATAATCCAGAAAGTAAACTTACTAAACATGATCAAACGTTAATTAATACAGTTCTTCATGACAAAATTGGTTCGCTTTCTTTCTTGAATAATTATCAATTGATTGATAAAACAATCATGTTGGTTAATGATTTCAAACCTAATATTATACATTTCGTAGGAGAACTAAAACCTTGGAATGTACAAGAAGGATATGTAGGGTCATTTTACAAAGAATATAAAGATTTTATTGAACAATATTTCCCTAAAAATCCGATTATCGCCAAATCAGAATTTCAAGTGAAATATGAGAGTCGAAAAAAAAGACGCAAATACAAAAACCCTTTTCGAGAAAATATATCTTTAGCAACATTTGTCGGCAAAGAAAAACTAAAACATCTAGTTGCAAAGTTTAGTATTCAAAGTGAATTTCAAATAGAGAAACACACTAAAATACGCTTGTTGTTACTTAGATTCAAAAGGACGATAAAAAATGCTATTGGACAATATGAGTTAGAAATGGTTAACAGATAAAAGAGAAGTAAGATTTGATGAAGACGAGAAAAAAAATTTTATTAGCTGTACCTAATCATGTTGGTTTTCCTGAAATTTTTAGGAAAAATTTTGAATATTTGGACATTGAGGTAAAGATAATTCCTCACCAACTTAATGACAAATTTAGATATAAAAATTTCTTACAAAGAGCTCATAACTTTTTCAGAAAAACGTTTCTTAGAGATAAAAACTTTAAAAAGAAGTTGATATTAAAGAAAAATGAGCAGGATTTAATTAAAGAAATAAATGAGGCCGCTGGATTTGATTATGGCATTTTTATCCGCTTAGACTTATTTAGTACGGAATTTTTAAATATTGCAAAATCAAAATGTAAAAAATGTATTGGATACCAATGGGACGGACTTAGTCGATATCCTATGATATATGATAGAATCAATTTCATGGACAAATTTTATGTCTTCGACACGTCTGATCTTAAAGAAGCTAAAACCTTGCCTATTACCAACTTCTATTTCGATTATTACATGGAAACATCAGTAAAAAATAACAAGGCAAAAAAAATTTACTATTTAGGAAGCTACGAGCATGACCGGATTCAAATTTTGGATGATATTCTGCAAAAACTTAATAAAGATATAGAAAAGGACATTACCATAATATCCAATAAAGAAAAGATAATAAAATCGCTTAACCATACAGTAATTAAAGTTAGACCTGAAACAACAACATTTGAAGATAATCTCAAAAATGTTATGAGTTCATCCATTATATTGGACATACATAATAATATTCATTCAGGTTTGTCATTTCGTATATTTGAAGGAATAGGGTATGATAAGAAAATTATAACCACAAATACTGAAGTGAAGTACTATGATTTCTACAATCCTAGTAATATACTAATTTGGGAAGGGCAAAGTAAAGAACAATTAGATGAATTTATCAATTATCCCTACGAAACTTTAAATGAAACCATTAAGTCTAAATATAGTTTTACAAACTGGCTACAATATATCTTAGGAGAGGGAGAATATATTCCCCTAATTCTACCCCATAAAGATAATTGTTATTTAGATGATAAAAATCAAAAAGTCCAATCTTTCGATTGGACCTTTCAGACGCAGAGAGGAAGGGATTCGAACCCTCGATACGGTTGCCCGTATACTACCTTTCCAGGGTAGCTCCTTCAACCACTCGGACACCTCTCTGTCGGCAAAAATAAACAAAAGCTGCATATCTAAAAGGGATTATTCAATTTTATTTTTTAAATATCTTATCTTTAAGATATGTCAAATAAAATATTATATCTAATTCGTCATGGAAAAGCAGAAGATCACTCCTTTCTAAAGAGAGATTATGAACGGAATCTGGTGGAGAAAGGAATAAACAGAAGTCAGATCGTGGCACAAAAGATTAAAAAGCAACTTTCTAAGGAGGAAATCTTAATTGTAAGTTCTAGTGCTAACCGAGCGTTACAAACTGCAGAAGTATTTGGGGAAATAGTGGAGTATTCCAAGAGTGAGATTCAGCAGGAAAGTAGCATCTACGAGGCTTACTACACCGAAATTCTAAAGGTGATTAACAAAGTCGACAATAAAGCCAATACAGTTTTTATTTTTGGACATAATCCTGGCTTGTCGGATTTAACGAATTACCTGTGTAATTCTTATATAGATCTTAAAACGTCCCATGCTGCCAAAATAATTTTACCAGAAGGTTTTAATTTCAGCGAAGTTTCGGGTAGTACCTGCCAACTTGAGGGTGTTATTACAGAATAAATTTCTGTACCTTCGTATATATGGCAAACAAACTTCAAAACGAAAATTCTCCATATCTTAAACAGCATGCACATAATCCCGTGTATTGGTTTCCTTGGGGAAAAGAAGCACTCACCAAAGCTAAAGAAGAAAATAAGCTTATCATCATAAGTATTGGATATTCTGCCTGTCACTGGTGCCATGTCATGGAACGCGAAAGTTTTGAAAACGAAGCTATTGCCCAAACCATGAATAAATTCTATGTCTCGATAAAAATCGATAGAGAAGAAAGACCTGATATTGACCAAATCTATATGATTGCGGTACAATTAATGACAAATGCAGGTGGTTGGCCTTTGAATGTTATTTGTTTGCCTGACGGAAGACCAATATATGGAGGCACGTATTTCAAGCCACAAGATTGGCAAAATGTATTATTACAAATTGCACAAATGTGGGAAGAAACGCCCGAAACTGCCATTGATTATGCAGAACGCTTAACAGCAGGGATTAATAAAGCCGAAAAATTACCTATCGCTCCTATTCCGGAAGAATATACTTTACAGGATATAAAATCCATTGTATTGCCTTGGAAAGAACAGTTTGACCTTCGCGATGGTGGTTATCGACGAGCACCTAAATTTCCTCTTCCCAACAATTGGTTATTTTTCCTTCGATATGCGGTATTAGCTAATGATGAAGAAACGCTTAATCACGTCCATTTTACACTCGAAAAAATAGCAAATGGAGGCATCTACGACCACATAGGAGGCGGTTTCGCACGCTATTCTGTTGATGGTAAATGGCACGTTCCGCATTTTGAGAAAATGCTCTATGACAATGGACAGTTAATCAGTCTGTATAGTGAAGCATATCAACAAAAACCTAATCCGATTTATAAAAATGTAGTTTTCGAAACAATTGCATGGGCAAAACGAGAAATGCTAGCCGATAACGGAGGATTTTATTCTGCTCTTGATGCCGATAGTGAAGGAGTGGAAGGTAAATTCTACACTTTCGAGTATAATGAGTTTGATATTTTGGGTGAAGACGCCGATTTGGCAATAGCTTATTATAATATAACCCCAAACGGAAATTGGTCCGAAGAACAAATCAATATTCCTTTTGTTGATACTGCAAACTATAATTTAATTGAAGAAGCAGGATTCACAACAGAAGAATGGGACAACTATCTTCAAGAGATTAAATCCAAATTATTAGTTTATCGCAGTAATCGCGTGCGTCCAGGGTTAGATCACAAGCAACTGACCACTTGGAATTCGTTATTGCTGAAAGGTTTGGTAGATGCATATAAGGTATTTGGAGATCAAGAACATTTAGACTTAGCCTTAAATATTGCACAATTTATTCAAAACTATTGTACCCAAAACAATAATGAGTTACTTCATCAACCAGAAGATTCCAATCGTAGGATAGAAGGATTTTTGGACGATTATGCATTCACTATTGAAGCTTATATTTCCCTTTATGAAGCGACTTTTGATGAAAGCTGGGTATATAAAGCAAAAGACCTGGCTAATAAAGCGATAGAATTATTTTATGATGCCGCTACAAAAACTTTTTACTATACAGCTTCTAATGCAGAAGAGCTGATTGCCCGTAAAAGTGAAATCATGGACAATGTGATTCCTGCTTCCTCGTCAACGATAGTGCGTCAACTTTATAAATTAGGCTTGCTATTAGATCAAGAAGACTTTACCGCAATTGCAGATCAAGTATTTGCCAATGTATTTCCCTATATTAAGAGCTATGGCTCGGCTTATTCGAATTGGGCGATACAATTATTGGAACACCATTATGGAACCAACGAAATCGCATTGACAGGAGAAAATGCTTTAGAATGGCGCAAAGAGTTGGATAGACAAACTTATATTCCTAATAAGATTGTTCTGGGAGGAACAAAAAGTACACTTCCTTTGTTAATAAATAAAGAACAATTGGAGTCAAAAGCATACCTTTGTCGTAACAATACCTGTAGTCTTCCGCAATCGTCGATTACACACTTATTAGAATTAATCAAATAAAAACGAGATGGATAGCATCTCATAACAATTACAAAATGGCAATAGAAAACAACAACGTTGTAACGTTGAATTACATTCTTCACACAATCGAAGAAAACGGTGAAAAAACATTTGTTGAACAAACGACTACAGAAAATCCTTTAACATTCTTATATGGTGTAGGTATGATGTTACCTAAATTCGAAGAAAACATCGCAGGATTAAACGAAGGTGACAAAACATCTTTTGATTTAGCTGCTGCTGATGCTTACGGCGAAAGAGATGACAGAGCTATCGCTCAATTACCTGCTGATATGTTCAAAGAAACTGGTTTACCTCCATTAGGTGAAGTATTACCATTACAAGATAATCAAGGAAATCAATTCCGCGCAGTAGTAGTAGATGTTACTCCAGAAGCTGTTGTTGCTGACTTGAACCACCCAATGGCTGGTAAAACTTTAAGCTTCGAAATCGAAGTATTAAACGTACGTCCTGCTACTCAAGAAGAATTGTCTCATGGACATGCGCACGGTATCGACGGTACTCAAGGTCACTAATTTTTGCAAGTGAAACATAAAAAGCAAGCCAAATGGCTCGCTTTTTATGTTTCATATTATTTTTTTATTAATTCCAAAGTAGCTCTTTCTATACCATCTTCATCGGACTCTCCCTCAAAAATTAAATACAGCTTATTATTCTTAATGAGATATTCAAATTCCATTTCGAATTCAAAACTCATTCCTTCGTAACCCCCCTTTAAATGAGATTGTTAAAATTTTTCCTGCTACAGAATAGGTAAAATTCTCAGTAGTCCATTCTCCATCTTCAAACGATCTTAAAGAGCCAGTTTTATCTGCTTTAAAAACATAAGTTTGCTTTTCCTCCGCAGCCGTATAATTGATGATGTCTGAATCAATTAATTTCCCCTAGCATCGAATAATTCATATTTCTCCAATAGTGATTCCCAAGTACCTATTATGTTAGCTTTTTGAATCGTCTCTGAATCAGGAGAATTGTAATCGTTCTTATCACATCCTACAATGAAGGTGAAAGATGCAAAAAAGAAAATAAGGGCTTTAGCGTTCATGCGAAATTTTAAGTTAAAATATTATCACATAAAAATATACACTTACAATTTAATTAAGATTAATTATTATCCAATTATTCATCTTTGTAAGTAATACACTACAATTTTAACGCTCGCAGCATTTCTCTTTTTCCAGGAGCTCCAGGCGCTTTTTCGATGGAGAATCCAAGGGCTTTCATACTTCTTTTTAGGTTTCCTGTAATCGCATAAGTAACAAATACTCCTCCAGGCTTTAAGAAACTAGTTACATGAGCTAATGTCTCATCAGACCACATTTCCGGCTGGTGAATCGCAGCGAAAGCATCAAAATAAATCACATCAAACAACTTTGTCGATGCAAATTCCAAAACTTTAGTATGCGCTATTTGTAAGTGGATAGATTCATTTATAATAACATCATTTTTCAATGCTTTGTCATACTGTTCACAATACGCATCCCAAATTTCTGAAGACACATATTCGTTATATCCAATATTTTCAATTACTGCTTTGTCCAATGGATAAGCTTCAATACCACAATAATCCAATTTTATATTTTCAGCAGCACAATAATCTGCCGTCAATATAAAATTCAAGCCTGTACCAAATCCAATTTCTAAAATAGAAGCCTCTTTTATATTTTCCTTTTCTAAATAAAATTGTAATCCAGTTTTTAGAAAAACATGCTTACTTTCTTTCAAAGCACCATGTTTAGAATGATAATTTTCACCTATTTGAGCATTAAAAATCGTTTTGGAGCCATCGCCTGTCGTCACAAAATCCATAATCCATAATTTTTGTGTCAAATTTAAAACAAAAAAACTATTTTAGCCTTAGATAATCTCTACATGAAAACTATTCTAAAGAATTACAGCAGCATCATTCTTCTTTTAATTGGGATAACTATCGGTAGTTTGATCGGTTTGTTCCTTCCGAATGTGGTTGAATACATTAAGCCTATAGGTGATATTTTTCTAAACTTACTTTTTGTCGCTGTAATACCTTTATTATTTTTTGCTATTTCATCCGCCATTGCAAACATTGAAAGCAATGGAAAACTCGGAAAAATCCTAGGCGTCATGACATCTGTGTTTGTAGTGACCATTGCGATTGCTGCCGTACTGACAATTGTCGGTTTATGGGCTTTTCCGGTGACAGCCATCAAAGATGCTTCTGCCATTTCGGAAACCATCAGTACCAATCCAGAAGACAGTTGGGGAGATAAAATTGTCCGTTTTGTTAGTGTGGGTGAATTTGTTAATCTTTTGTCGCGTCAAAATATTTTAGCCTTTGTTATTTTTTCTTTTCTAATTGGTATTTCTGTTCGCAAAAGCGGTGAAGTAGGAAAACCTTTTCTAAACTTTCTTCTTGCTGGAAATGAAGTCATGCAAAACCTATTGACTATCATCATGAAGCTTGGCCCCATCGGCTTAGGCGCCTATTTTGCTTATCAAGTACAGACATTAGGTCCCGAATTATTTGGCTTCTATGCTAAGCCTCTAGCTTTTTATTACATATTTGGAACCGTATTCTTTTTCGTTATTTACTCGCTTTATTCTTTTATAGGTAATGGAAAGTCAGGAATAAAAAATTACTGGCGCTTTAATATTACACCTTCATTAACCGCTGTAAGTACCTGTAGCAGTTTGGCAACATTACCCGCAAACTTACTCGCAGCAAAAAAAATGGGAATTCCTAATTATATCGCCTCTGTAGTTATTCCTTTAGGAAACACGCTTTATAAAAACGGATCTTCCATTTCGTCCATTCTGAAAATATATGTAGCCTTCGCTATTCTGGACTGGAACTTTTTCGAGCCTACAACATTGATTACTGCTGTGGGAATCACTTTATTGGTAAGTATGGTTGCGGGCGGAATTCCGAATGGTGGTTTTATCGGGGAAATGCTTATGATCTCCATCTATGGTATTCCAAATGAAGCTGTCCCTGCTATTATGATTATCGGAGCATTAGTAGATCCCCTAGCGACAATACTCAATGCTACAGGAGATACAGTAGCAGCCATGTTGGTCACCAAATTTTCGGGAGAAAAAATCTTTTCTAATGAAACAGAGCTAGAAACCTCCACAGAAATGTAAAATTGCTTATTGAATATTATTTTTATTATCCTCAATAAAGATAAAGCGCAAATAACTAAGAACTTATAAAACCAAAACATTATTAAGAACGATTCTAAATAAATAGCTTAACTTGCTAAATTCATTCTTTCATGAAGCTTTTCGTAATTTTGCATTTGGTTAAGTGAAATTTTAGTATGAAAAAAAGTTCAATCATTCTGATTGTTATCATTGCAATTGCGATTGCTATGATTTTGGTTATCTATACGGATTCAAGTACGTATTCAACTTTTTCTGAAGCAAAAGAAAAGAAAACTGAATTGTATGTAGTAGGCGTGTTGAATAAAGAGAAGGATTTGCATTATGACCCAGTAAAAGATGCTAACCACTTTTCATTTTATATGTACGACAATGACGGTACAGAGTGTAAAGTTGTTTTCAATGGTTCAAAACCTCAAGATATTGAACGCTCAGAACAGATAGTTTTGACTGGTAAGATGGAAGGCGACACATTTCACGCTACTAAAATCCTGATGAAATGTCCTTCAAAATACAATAAAGACGAAATGGAAGTGAAAGAAGCTACTAGTGCTTCGATTTAATCATATTTTTTTAGCAATTCTATTCAATGGATATCAATTACGTAGGTGAACACCTATTACCCGGTAAGATAGGCCAGTTTTTTGTGATTTTATCATTTGGAGCGGCGTTACTTTCCTTTATAAGTTACTTTTTTGCGACCAAAAAACCGGATGAGAAATCATGGAAAATGATGGGTCGTATTGGCTTTATTCTAAATGCTATCTCTGTAGTTACAATTGGCTCATTATTGTTCTACATGATATACAATCATATGTTTGAGTACTATTACGTATGGTCACATTCGGATACTTCATTACCTACACATTATATTATTTCCTCCTTTTGGGAAGGACAAGAAGGTAGTTTCTGGCTATGGATGTTCTGGCAAGTCATTATCAGTACAGTATTGCTTTTCACTGCAAAAACTTGGGAATCCCCTGTGATGACCTTTGTGATGTTGTGTCAAACTTTCTTGGCAAGTATGCTAATTGGTGTTGAAGTTTTTGGCAGCCGTATTGGTAGCTCGCCATTTATTTTGTTGCGCGATGCAATGGATGCACCGATTTTCAAAGATCCAAACTATCTATCCATGATAGACGGCAAAGGTTTGAATGCGTTATTGCAAAACTATTGGATGGTTATCCACCCTCCTACTTTATTCTTAGGATTTGCTTCTATGATTGTTCCTTTTGCTTATGCAGCGGCGGGATTGTGGACACGACGTTTTAAAGAATGGACAGTTAAAGGTTTGCCATGGGCATTGTTTGCTGTAATGATTTTGGGTGCCGGTATTATAATGGGATCTTTCTGGGCGTATGAAGCATTGAACTTTGGTGGTTTTTGGGCTTGGGATCCTGTTGAAAATGTTTCTATCATCCCTTGGTTTACACTAATTGCAGCAGTTCACGTTATTTTGGCCTATAAATATTCAGGCCATGGGTACTTTACTGCGACTCTACTATCGTTAGTAAGTTTTGTCTTGGTGATCTATGCTTCATATTTGACACGTTCAGGTATTTTGGGTGAGACTTCAGTCCACTCCTTCACCAGTCTAGGTATGTCAGGTCAGTTGATTATTTTCAACTTGGTATTCTTAGGAATTATGATTGGATTGATGGTTTGGAGAAGAAAAGAATTGCCATCGACACAAAAAGAAGAAGAGATTTACTCCAGAGAATTCTGGTTGTTTATTGGTGCTTTAGTACTGACAGTTGCTTGTGTCCAAATGATTGCAACTACTTCTATACCAGTATTCAATGCATTATTCGACACAAAAGTAGCTCCTCCAATCGACCCTATCGCGCATTATAATAAATGGCAAGGGGCTTTTGCAGTTGTGATTTTGTTATTGACGGCTATCGCACAATTCTTAAAATATAAACGTACTGATGGCAAGAAATTCTGGGCTTCTACAATAGCTTCCTTAATCGTGTCTTTAGCTTTAGCAGCTGGTGCAATTTACTTGACCAAAACCTACACGAATGTAATGTACATTTTGATCATGTTTACAGGTATATTCTGTATCGTATCTAATGTACGTATTTTAGGAGATGCTATTAAAGGCAAATGGAAACTTACAGGCTCTGCTGTTTCACATATTGGTTTCGGTTTCCTAGTAATCGGTGCTTTGGTTGCTGCAGCGACAAATGAAGTAATTTCTGTAAATCAAAGCGGATATATCGGCGTTAAAAACTTCGGTAAAGAAGGTGACAAATTCACTGATCCAGGAGAAAACTTATTCTTAACAGAAGGCGAACCTGTACAAATGGGCGAATACCGAATTACGTACACAGGAGATAGCATTTCTGCACCGAATGTTTTTTATCACATCAAATACGAAAAGATTGATGAAGAATCTGGTAAAGTAAAAGAGTCCTTTACTTTAAGTCCTTTTGCGCAGAATAATCCAGATATGGGTGGTTTGATCGGAACACCAGATACACGTCACTATATTACACACGATATTTACACGTTGATCACAGCTGCAGCTGCTGATTCTCAAGCTCCTTTGACTAAAATCAAAGAAGAAGACAAAACAGGTTTTGAGGAATACGATGAACCAGCAACCTATCAAGTGAATATCGGCGATACATTACGCTACAGAAATGGTGTATTTGTAATCGAAGGTGTTAACAAACAAGCTAAACTAGAGAACATACCGTTACAACCAACTGATGTTATCGTAGGCTTGAAAATCAAAGTTATTGCTGCTGATCAAAAAGAATACAAAACAGAACCTATATTCTTATTGAAAGATGGTAATGCTTATGACTTTAATAAGGATGTAACTGAGCAAGGGTTGAAATTCCGATTTACTAATATTATCCCTGATAAGGATAAATTAGAAATCATGGTTTATCAAAAACCACTACCTGAGAAAAAATGGATTGTGTTCAAGGCGATAAAATTCCCTTACATCAATTTCTTTTGGGCTGGTACAATAATCATGACTATTGGTTTTATCATGGCCATTGTAAGACGTATCAAAGAAGGTAAATCAAAAGTTCAAATCGAAGATTAAGATGAATATAGTAATTATTGGAAGTGGAAATATCGCTACGCATTTAGCAAATGCTTTATACGCTACAAATAATACTATTTCACAAGTATATAGCCTTTCATTAGCCAATGCTCAAGCATTGGCTAATGTTGTTTCAGGCACAGCTTTAATAGAGCTCAAGGAAGTCGACAACGAGGCAGATCTTTATGTTATTGCGGTTTCAGATAGCGCAATTGAGGAAGTAGTGCAACAATTACCTGCAGATTTAGAAGGCATTGTAGTACATACTTCGGGTGCGACCGACATCAATGTGCTAAGCAAATTCACCAATCATGGTGTAATTTATCCTCCGCAAAGTATTAATAAAAACATAGCAACAGACCTTTCATTAATTCCATTCGGAATAGAAGGAAATACTACACAAGTTTTTGACAAACTATTCAAACTTATAAAAGATATTGCTCCTAAAACATTTGCTTGTACTTCAAAACAAAGACTGGCCTTACACCTTTCCGCTGTAGTCGCCAATAACTTTAGTAATGCGCTATTTTCACTAGCAAAAAAAATTATGGATCGCGAAAATTTGGACTTCGAATTATTGAAACCTATAATTTCAGAGACTGCATCAAAAGTACAAAATCATGATCCTAACCAAACCCAAACAGGTCCAGCTCGCAGAGGGGATTATGAAGTCATTAATAAGCATTTACAATTCTTAAGTCAATACCCTACGGAAAGGGAAATATATCAAGTTTTGACAGATTTTATTATTAAAAGGTATCACAATTAGTCTTTTATTTACGAAAAAGGTAAAAGTTCTGTACTGTATCTTAATACTGAAATTACTTACTAATTTTGCTTAGTTAAAAACAAAAGCAACTAATATTAGTATATAATATAACTTCAGATTAAATCATGGCAGTTAGAAAACTAATTCTTATATCTATCATCGTAATAAACCTTATCATCATTTCTTTTGGTCTTATATTCACTCCAAGATGGTTTTGGTTATTAATTATCCCTATTCCGCTTCTGATAGTAGCTGTATATCATAGCATACAGACACATCACGCTATTCTTAGAAATTATCCTTTAGTAGGAGCTTTTCGTTATTTCTTCGAATCGTTTAGACCAGAATTAAGACAATACTTTTGGGAATCGGATACTGATGGTAGACCATTCAACAGAAGACAACGCTCAATTGTATATCAACGTGCGAAGAATCAACGTGAAACCGTTGCTTTTGGTATGCAATCAGACCCACAAGCGGTAGGTAACGAATGGGTAGCACACTCCATCTTTCCAACACATATTGAGAACCACGATCTACGTACGATGGTAGGTAATAGCGCCTGTAAACAGCCTTATAGTTTAAGTATATTCAATATCTCCGCGATGAGTTATGGCGCATTGAGTAAAACAGCAATTACCGCTTTGAATAAAGGAGCTGCTCTACAAAAATTTGCGCATAACACAGGTGAAGGAGGTATCAGTGATTACCACATCAATGGTGGTGATTTGATTTGGCAAATTGGTACGGGCTATTTCGGATGTCGTGATGAGAACGGATATTTTGATGGAGAATTATACGCTGAAAAATCAAATAGACCTTATGTCAAAATGATTGAGCTTAAGATTTCTCAAGGTGCAAAACCAGGGCATGGAGGTATTCTTCCAGCGGCTAAAAACACACCCGAAGTTGCAGCTATTCGTCACGTGATCCCAGGAACAGATGTCATGTCTCCCCCAGCGCACAGTGCGTTCTCTAATCCCATGGAGATGATGTATTTTATCCAAAAATTACGTGAATTATCTGGTTATAAACCCGTTGGTTTTAAAATTTGTATTGGCGATAAGCAGGAATTTATCGAAATCTGTAATGCAATGCAGAATACGCAAATCTACCCAGATTTCATCTCTATCGATGGTTCGGAAGGTGGTACTGGTGCTGCCCCATTAGAATTTACCGATAATATCGGTATGCCACTATATGATGCATTAACTTTTGTTACGACAACATTGATTAATTATGGTTTGAAAAAACACATTAAATTAATCGCCTCTAGCCGTATTGTAACAGGTTTTGATTTAATGAAAGCTTTAGCTTTAGGTGCTGATGCATGTTATAGTGCGCGCGGAATGATGTTCGCATTAGGTTGTATACAAGCCCTAAAATGTAATGAAGACGTATGTCCTGTAGGTGTCGCAACACAAAAGCCACACTTATACAAAGGTCTTGATGTCGCAGATAAACATGTGCGTGTAGCACAATTCCATCGTAACACACTACGCGCTACAGTAGAAATCATGGAAGCATGTGGTTTCAAAACTGTTGATGAAATTCGGGCAGAAAAATTCTACAGAAAAGTGGATGCTGTGACGACTTTAAGTTTCCACGATATATACTTCAAGAACACCGGAAAATACAATAAAAAAGAAAATACTTTTCAGAAAGAAGAATTCTTGGATGATTAAAATAAACCAAAAAGGTCGACTACTTAGTCGACCTTTTTGGTTTATTTTATATTATGAAATACCTTATCTAAAATATGCTGCGCAGCTCGTAGTTCTTCCAAATCCAACCCCTCAAGTGCTTCATTTAGTGTAATCGCGGATTGCTTCATACCTTCTTCTTTCAATTTTCTTCCTTCTTTCGTCAGATAAATTAAATTTGAGCGACGATCTTGTTTATCATTTACCCGAATAACTAACGACATCTTCTCCAGATTGTTTATTAAGCGCGTGATACTGGGTTTATCTCTGAAAGTCAAATTTGCAAGCTCTTGCTGTGTTAAACCTTCTTCCTGCCACAGATGATATAGAATAGTCCATTGTTCAGAAGTGATGTTCAACTTACCCAGCTTCAAATTACGCTGCAGTCGACGCGAAATAGCTGTCGAAACTTTTCCTGTTAGGAAGGAATAAAATTCATCTGATAGTATTAACGAATCATTCATTATCTAGTAATAATTTAGGTTGCTTATGCAATTAAAGAAGATTTTATGAATTTTGCAAATTTTTATCATTTTCAAATTAAATCTTTAATATTTAATATATTTAGACTATGGAAAATTTCATTGTTGTACTAATATCCGTCGGGTTCGTTATATATAATATATACCGAAATTTCCAGAAGGAAGTCGAGAAATCAAAATCTCGTCGTCCCAACGTACGTCCGCAAACAGTTCCTGTAGAAACGTATAAACAGCCGTTAGAGAAAGTTAAGCACAAAGAAGAAAAAAAACAAAAAATAAAAAGTGTTTATGCGCCAGAATTACCTGCTGAAGTCATAGCCGCTCAAGAAAGAAGACGACAAAGCAAAATTGAAAAGCCTATTCCACTCAAACGCATTCAAGAGGTAGAACAAGAAAAATCAGATGTTGAATTTGATTTAAGACAGGCTGTCATTCAATCAGCCATTTTAGATAGACCTTATAAATAAAAAATGCTCATAATATTTTATGAGCATTTTTGTTATAGTACAATAGCATTATAAAATGCTGAATTTATCGCCATCTTGTAAGAAAGGAAAATTTTCTCTTGCTTTTTGCAAATCCTGTGGATTAAGCGTGAATGTGTACAAATCCTCATCTTCAGGTTTGTAATAAACCACATCTCCAAGCGGCGAAATACACATCGAACCTCCAGAATAATAGACTTCATTACCATCATGACCTACCCTATTTACGCCGATCACATATGCTTGATTTTCTATTGCTCGAGCAGGAATTAATGCACGCCAATGTGATGAACGTTTATCTGGCCAGCTAGCAGTATACACCAATAAATCATAACCATTTTCGGCATTTCTTGACCAAACAGGGAAACGCAAATCATAACAAATCATGGGACAGATTTTCCATCCTTTTAATTGCAACATGATTCTTGACTTGCCTGCTGTGAAAAAATCCTTCTCCGAAGGTTGATTCTCTTTGCTCATTCCAAATAAATGACGCTTATCATAATGTACGTAACTACCATCAGCAGACATCCATACAAAACGATTGTAATAATTGCCATTTTCTTGAATAATCAATGTACCTGCGACCACACATTCGAACTTTTTTGCTGTCTCGTACAACCATCTCATCGTCATTCCATCCATCGCTTCCGCACATTTTTCCACATTTGTAGTAAAACCAGTATTGAACATTTCTGGTAAAATGATCAAATCCGTTTTTTCTCGTAATGATGATAGACGCAAGCTTAGATTTTGAAGGTTTTTTTCTACGTTTTCCCAGAAAAGATAAGCTTGAAATATGGTAATTTTTATAGGTTCCATTAATAGGTACTTCCTTCTTTGAATTTTATATGTCCTAATATACTAAAATTAAACAAAAAATATAATTTATAGACCTTTATTTATTGCGATTCAATAAATTATTAGATAAAATTACTAAGTCTTGTTTATTTTCTTCCAAAATGTCAATAGCATTTAAACTATCTAATGATTTAGATGAATATCCATTTTTTAACGTATTAGCAAGATCAAATATTTTATATTTTTGATATAAAATTTTCATTCGACTTACTTTCTCTTCAGCGTTTTCTTCACTTAAAGCTAATATCTTATCAAATTCAATCTGATCCTCAATACTTAAGGATTTTTTGAGCAAAATATGTAAGATCGTTTTTTTATTGACAATAATATCACCTCCTACCTGCTTTCCAAAAGTTTCCGGGTTTCCAAAAGTGTCCAAGATGTCATCTTGCAACTGAAAAGCAATGCCGAGATTTACGCCAAAATCATAAAGCTTTTGTCTATTTTCCGCATTAGCACCTGCAATAATCGCACCTAATTCCAGTGCTCCACCCAATAAAACCGAAGTTTTTAAACGGATCATATTGATGTATTCGGACTCTGACACATCGTTACGTAGTTCAAAATCCATATCATGTTGCTGACCTTCACACACTTCCAATGCTACACGATTGAAAGTTTTTAATAATTCAGACACGGCAAAAGCTGGACATTTAGATAGTTCTTCGTAAGATTTGACTAATAAGGCATCTCCAGAAAGAATAGCAACATTTTCATTCCACTTTTGATGCACGGTTTGCTTTCCTCTTCGCAAAGGCGCCTTATCCATGATATCATCATGCATCAATGAAAAATTGTGAAAGTATTCTATAGCTATTGAAGCAGGAAGTACTTTACCCCAATCCTTGTATCCAAATAAACTAGCGCCCATAAATACCAATTGAGGACGAATACGTTTTCCAGAAAGGGACAATATATAATGAATTGGTTCGTAAAGATTATTCGGTGATTCAGGTAATTGTATATTTTCTAATGCATCACTGATTTTCTCAGCATAGTACGGATTTCCAAACATATGTAGTACGTGAATATTCATACGAAGATACATATATATTTTTTAACGCTTTTACAATTCCTTGTAAATTGCCTTTTGTATTAATAGTATATTTGTAGAAAAGGTATTTAATGCGAATATTAATAGTCCATAATTATTATCAGCACAAAGGAGGTGAAGATGTAGTCTTCGCGCAGGAAGTCGAAGCTTTGCGTAAAAACCACCTGGTGGAGACTATAACTTTTCAGAATAAAAAAGGGCTCGCTGGCTTAAAACAATTTGCATTATATCCTTGGAATGTCTTTGCCGCTGCTAAAATTGTGCAGAAAGCAGAGGAAATTAAAGCGGATATTGTTCATATTCACAATACACATTATGCTATTGGTCCGTTAGTTTTTCGAAAATTGCATCAAGCTAAGTTCAAAACTATCCAAACTTTACATAATTACCGCCTGTTAGATCCGTCAGCAACTTTATTCGTAAATAATAAAATCTTTTTGGAAACGATTAACAAAGAGTTTCCATGGAAATCCATAAGACTTAAAACATTGGATAATTCGCTATTCAAGACATTTTGGGTTGCTTTTACTTATTATTTACACCATAAGTTAGGAACTTGGCATATGGTGGATAAATATTTGGTATTTTCTTCTTTTATGAAAGATTTGACTCTTCAATCTTCGAAAAAAATCCGACAAAATCAACTTGCTATAAAAGTTAATGCTATAGAAAGACCTGATATTATTCATGAATCACGAAGTACTCATTTTGTTTATATAGGTAGGCTTTCTGTTGAAAAAGGCATAGAAACATTACTCGAAGCATTTATCCAAAAACCAGCATACAAGCTTGATATTTATGGCGACGGACCTTTAGTAGAAAAAGTAAAGAAAATTGCCAATCTCCATTCAAACATTGAATACAAAGGTTTTCAACAAAAACAAACTTTAAATAAGGCGTTGGCATCCAGTCACGCTTTGATTGTTCCTTCAATTTGGTTTGAAGGAATGCCCATGACAGTCTTAGAAGCATTTGCTTTGGGCACTCCTGTTATTAGTAGTAAGATTGGAGCCTTAGCAGAAATGATCAAAGATGGAGATACAGGTTTTCATTTTGAAGCGGGAAATGCAGAAAGCTTAATTCAGGCTTTAGATAAATATGTAAGCCTTTCACTAAAAAGTAAACAAATCTTAAACACTAATTGTCTAAAAGAATACGAAAGCAAGTATCAGCTCAATAAAAATATAGAATCGCTACAAGCAATTTATAGCGAAGTAATTAACGAAAATTAGAACTATGAATAGTATCATTATTATAGATCATTTGGGTTTAGCACCAAAAATCAGAGAGGTGCTAGAAACGGTATACGATCCTGAATTGAAACCTGCAAATATTATAGATCTGGGATTGGTATATGAAATCATAACCAAAGAAGGTGGAATAGCGAAAGTTGTCATGACTTTAACAGCACCTGGCTGTCCTGTAGCAGGAGACATCATGGATGAAGTACAACGCAAAGTCGCTGGAATCGAAGGTGTGAATGAAGCATTAGTAGAACTTACCTTTGATCCACCTTGGAACAAAGATATGATGAGTGAGGAAGCGAAACTGGAATTAGGATTCCTTTAATCTGGCTCCTTAACTGAAGCTTCCAATTCCGCTAAAGTCTTTTTCGGTTTGGGAGCTTTCTGTTCTTTACCAAACAACGCATTCCAAATATTTCTTGATTCCTTAGTTAATAAAGGCGAAACAATGGATAGAATCAACACGTAAACAACCACGAAGGATTGCAATACAGGTAATAAACCTCCAGCTTTACCTATATTGGCCATAATAATAGAAAACTCCCCTCTCGCAGAAAGCGTAAAGCCAATATCAAATGAGGTTCTTTGCTTCATTCCTGAAAAATGAGCAGCAAAATATCCAGAAGCCACATTTCCAATTACTGTAACAACCGCTGCAATAGCTGCCCAACCTACGGCTCCTCCTAAGGAATATATATCAATAGATAATCCAAAGCTAAAGAAAAACATGGCTCCAAAGAAGTCTTTATAAGGCAAAACCATTCCTTCAATTTTCTTCAAATATTTAGAATCGGCAAATACTAATCCTGCCATTAACGCACCAATTGCTTCGGCCACATGGATTGTTTCAGAGAAACCCGCTATCACAAACAGTAAGCTGAAGATGATTAGAATAAACAATTCCGAAGATTTGTCCTGTAAAATCCTATCTATAAAAGGAACGAGCTTACGTCCGAAAATCAAGAAAGTAAGAATAAAACCTAATGCGAGCAGCGATGTACCTAATACAGACCAAAAAGAAGTTCCACCAGTCAATATAAGCCCTGACAAAAAGGAAATGTGCATAGCAATGAACAAATCATCAAACATAATCATACCCATAATGACCTCGGTCTCGGCATTTGCTGTACGTTTCAGATCGGTTAACACTTTAGCAACAATAGCGGTAGAAGAACTGGTCATCAAACCACACAATACCATCAATTCTTTGAATGGCAAATCCATCAACCAACCAATTAGCAAACCAGAAACAAAATTTAGCAGAACATACAACGTTCCTCCTGTCACTATGGATTTACCAGATTTGATGAGTCGACTGACAGAAAATTCCAGCCCCAAATAAAAGAGCAGGAATAAAACGCCCAATCTTCCCATAAATTCAATAAAAGGCTTACTTTCTGTGAAAGTAAAGAAAGACCAAATTTGATCTATAGAAGCTGTAAGATTGGGATTATTAATTTGAGAAAGTAAATCAGCAATAAATCCGGGGTATTCTTTATTGCCTAACAACATACCTATAATGATAAAAAATGGAATTACAGAAAAACGTAATTTATTAGCGAGCAAACCTACGCTTGCGACCAATAAAATGGCAATTCCTATTTCTAAAATTATAATATGCGACATAGATTATACGAGTAATTCTTTTAGTAACTTAATATGTTTAGCTTTTCCGGCAATCACCAAAGTATCCCCTGGCTCAATAACATAATCCGGACCGGGATTGATTTTTGTTTCTGAATCTTTGATGGCAGCAATAATAGAAGCGCCTGTTTTTTGGCGAACGCCCAACTCCCCTATGCTTTTATTTACACCATCGTTTGAAGCCTCTACTTTGTACCACTCAATACGCAGATCGTCCAAAGCAACTTCAATAGTTTCCAAAGCTTTAGGCTTATAAGACAAGCCACCAATTATTCCAGCCACTTGACGGGATTCCTCATCAGATAATGTCATCACACAACGTGTCTCATTATCTTCGTCATCATGACGGTACAATTCACGACGACCATCGTCATGAATAACTACGACCATATTGTCACCAGCTTCTGTTTCGATCTGAAACTTTTTACCAATACCAATAAGATCACTTTCTCTAACTACTGACATAGTAATATGTTATGAGTTTATAACAATTGATTTATTCAAATATAATAAAAATGGCCTATTTATTAGGATCAACTAACATATATGTGCCATCGTCTTTTAATTTTGGTAGTCCCATAGCCAAAGATTTGCCATGGTAAAATAAATAAATCCATCCCTCTGGTGCACCTTGCTGCCAATATTCCTTACGCTTGTCACGGGATGCTCTTCCATCAAAATCATATTTCGCAATGAAATTCTTGAAAAGCTCCTCTGGCTCCGGCAACACATCCCCACCAAAGAAGAAATGCTCACCACCAGTCTCGATATGAAATGCTTGGTGAAATTCGGTATGACCGCCATTTACCTCATAGCGAATTTCATAATTCACCACACCATCACCTTCAACCAAGTTTAGATTTCCACTACGTTGAATCACATCAAAAACTTCCGTACGATAAGACGGAGATTCAGACGAATATGCATTTTCCCATTCACCTCGCTGAATAATATATTCCGCTTCTGGAAATGCCACGCGTCCTACACCATTCTTGAAATCTACCAAACCACCTGTATGATCTTTGTGCAAATGTGACATCAAAACATACTTCACGTCTTCTGGTTCAAATCCCAATTTACGAATATTATGATGTATCAACAACTCATCATCTTCTGTTCGAAATCCTAATCCTGCATCACAAAGAATTAAACCATTGCTCGATTCAATCAAAAATGGGTGAACATGAACAAACAAAGAGCCTGGACGACTTTTGGGATCGTCTTTCAAAGGATCAAAAGGAACAAATTTTTTAGTGGCATCAACAGAGAAGGAACCTTCGAATAAAGAATACGCTTGAATCATTCTTTTATATTATTGTAAATATGATAGTTAGGAAATCCTAAATTAATTATCGACTGCGAGTATTAGGTTACTACACCTATAAAATGTATATTTACATACAAATACTGCGCAAAGATATGCAAAAAAGGTGGGTCCTAAAACCAAAAAGTAATAGCAACAAAGTTAGTCATTTAAAATCAGAACTAGGTGTCAACGACATCGTTGCAAATCTTTTGGTAAGTCGAGAAATCGAGACCTACGAACAAGCTAAGTATTTCTTTAGACCTTCCTTGGATCATTTACATGATCCTTTTTTGATGAAAGATATGGATGTTGCCATATCACGCATCGAAAGAGCAATAGGCAATAAGGAGAAAATCTTAATCTACGGAGATTACGATGTGGATGGCACGACGGCGGTTTCTGTTGTATATAGTTTTTTCCGAACATTTCATTCTCGTATTGAATTTTATATTCCGGATCGCTACTCGGAGGGCTATGGCATTTCAACTCAGGGGATAGACTACGCCGCCGAAAATGGTTTTTCTCTTATTATCGCGTTAGATTGTGGCATCAAAGCCATTGATAAGGTTAATTATGCGAATAGCAAAGGCATTGATTTTATCATTGGAGACCACCACTTACCGGGAGAAACTATTCCAAATGCGATAGCTGTATTAGACCCAAAACGCATAGATTGTGCGTATCCCTACAAAGAACTTTCAGGATGTGGTATAGGCTTCAAGATTATTCAAGCTTTTATCATCAAAAACAATATGGATATGGAATCTGCCTATCAATATTTGGATTTGGTGGCAGTAAGTATTGCATCAGATATCGTTCCTATTACAGGAGAAAATCGCACCTTAACTCATTTTGGTCTTAAAAAATTAAACAGCAATCCTTCTGTAGGTTTCAAAGCTTTAATAGACTTATCTTCTAATCGTACACGTACATTTACTGTCAACGATATTGTTTTTCAGATTGGTCCTCGTATCAATGCTGCCGGACGTATCGAACATGCAAAAGATGCTGTTAAATTATTAATTTCAAAGTCAGAGGAAGAAGCTAAAAACTTTTCAAGTGCTGTGGATGATCAGAATAACGTGCGTAAAGATTTTGATTTGACTATTACGCAAGAGGCTTTATCCTTAATAGAATCATCTTCAGAAAATCAGCTTCGAAAATCAACAGTTCTCTACAAAGCAGATTGGCACAAAGGTGTTATTGGCATCGTGGCTTCTCGTCTGACAGAAAAATATTACCGCCCTACTGTTATTTTGACTCAAACGAATGGGCATATCGCAGGTTCCGCACGTTCGGTACTAGGATTTGATTTATATGAAGCACTAAGTGAATGCAGCGATTTGCTCGAACAATTTGGTGGGCACAAATATGCTGCTGGTCTGACTATGCGTGAGGAGAATATCAGCTTGTTTCAACAAAAATTTGAAGCTGTAGTGGAAAAAACCATTAAGCCCGAAATGTTGCAACAAGAAGTAAGCATCGATCTTGAGATAGCACTAAAAGATATTGACAGTAAGCTGTATCGTATTCTAAAACAATTCGAGCCTTTTGGCCCACAGAATGAAGCTCCAGTTTTTATGTCCCGTAATGTGCGTATCATTGGATCAGCATACATAGTTGGAAATAATCATTTGAAGCTTACAATTGTTCAAGATGGTTCAGCTAGTTTTGAATGTATAGCTTTTGGATTGGCAGAACATTTGGACCATATTCAACGACAAAATCCATTCGATATTTGTTATACGATTGAGGAAAACAACTGGAGAGGGAAAAAGAATTTACAATTAAATATTAAAGCAATACGATATTAAAATATATTTGCAATAGCTGAAATATTGATTCATGATACTTAGAGCAGAACATCTCATCAAAAAATATAAACAACGTACTGTTGTAAATGATGTTTCATTTCACGTGGAGCAAGGTGAAATCGTGGGACTACTAGGACCAAATGGTGCAGGAAAGACCACATCATTCTATATGATCGTAGGGCTTATTAAGCCTAATGAAGGTCATGTATTTTTGAATGACGAAGAAATTACCAAAGATGCGATGTTTCAACGTGCACAAAAAGGTATCGGTTATTTAGCACAAGAAGCTTCTGTTTTTCGTAAGCTTTCTGTAGAAAACAATATTCTAGCAGTTTTGGAAATCCATTATCCCAACAAAGAGGAACGTATGGCTAAACTGGAAGAGCTTTTAAGCGAATTCAGTTTGCATCGTGTACGCAAAAATCGTGGTGATTTATTGTCTGGCGGTGAACGCCGTCGGACCGAAATTGCACGCGCATTAGCTGCTAATCCACACTTTATTTTGTTGGATGAACCTTTTGCTGGGGTCGATCCTATTGCCGTGGAGGAAATCCAATCTATCGTTTCTAAATTGAAAGCCAAAAACATCGGAGTTTTAATTACGGATCACAACGTACAAGAAACTTTGTCCATTACGGATAGAGCTTATTTGCTGACAGAAGGAAAAATCATGTTGACAGGTAAGCCCGAAGAAATCGCAGAAAATGAAATGGCGCGCAAATTCTACTTAGGTCAGAATTTTGTATTACGTAGAAAAAAACTCTAACTTAAAGCTAGATAACAACCTAAGGTATGGCGCTATTAAATTCTATCTTCTCTTGGATAATGCAAAAAAGAATTCACCAGATTGAACTCTTTATCAAATATCCTCATGATGTGCAAGAAGAATGGTTCCAAAACTTAATTTCTGCAGCTGAAGCTACCGAATGGGGCAAAAAATACGATTACAAAAGTATTTTCACTCCAGAAGAATTTAAAAATAGAGTACCTATCAGCGATTACGATGACCTAAAAGGCTATATCGATCGCATGATCAAAGGCGAACAAAATATTTTGTGGCCTTCGGACATAAAATGGTTTGCTAAATCATCAGGTACTACAGCAGACCGCAGCAAATTTATTCCGGTTAGTCTTGAGGCTTTAGAAGAATGTCATTTCCAAGGTGGCAAAGATATGCTGACTATACTCTGTCACAACAAGCCAAACAATAAAGTTTTTACAGGCAAATCTGTTGTAATCGGCGGTTCATCCCAGATAAACAACTTTAGTCCAGATTCATATTACGGGGATTTATCTTCTATTTTGATACGAAACCTTCCTTCTTGGGCTGAATTTTTACGCACGCCCAATGTTGAGGTCACGCTAAACCCAAATTTCGAAGAAAAAATAGAGCAAATCGCTCAAATTACTATAAAAGAGAATGTAACAAGTCTGGCTGGTGTTCCAACATGGAATATCGTTATGGCAAAACGAATTCTCGAAATCACAGGCAAAGAGAATTTATTGGAAGTCTGGCCTAATTTGGAATTTTATGGCCATGGAGGCGTAAGTTTCACGCCTTATCGAGAGCAGTTTAAACAACTGATTCCTTCGGATAACATGTATTATCTGGAGAATTACAATGCTTCTGAAGGATACTTTGGCATTCAAGACCAATCCGATTCGGATGATTTGTTACTCATGCTCGATTATGGAATTTATTACGAATTCCTTCCAATGGATAATTTGGAAGACGAACATCCCAAAACCTTAGGCTTGCACGAAGTAGAATTAGGTAAAAATTATGCCTTGATCATTTCCACCAATGCTGGTTTGTGGCGTTATAAAATTGGTGATACGATTAAATTCACTTCCCTATCGCCATATCGTTTCCAAATTTCTGGGCGCACAAAACAATACATCAATACTTTTGGAGAAGAAGTGATTGTCGATAATGCAGATCAAGCCTTACAAGCTGCTTGTAAAGTGACAGATGCTATTATTCGAGATTATACCGCTGGCCCTGTTTATTTCAGCAACAAAGAAGCTGGCGCGCATGAATGGATTATTGAATTTGAAAAACAACCTTCAGATTTCAACAAATTCTGTGAAACTTTGGATACTACTTTGCGTGAAATAAACTCAGATTACGACGCAAAACGCTTCAAAAATCTAGCATTAGGACAACCTATTATTCACAATGCACCCCAGGAAACCTTCTACACTTGGATGAAGTCCAGAGGAAAATTAGGCGGTCAAAATAAAGTTCCTCGTCTGGCCAATAACCGTGAGTATTTGGAACCTTTGTTAAAGTTGATACATCAACCTTAATTCAATTTATCTAATAGTTTTTGAGCTTTTCTACCAAGTTCTCCTTGATTTGGAATCGTTTTCAAAAGCACTACAGCTTCTTCTTTACTTCCCAATTTTTCTAAACTCACCGCTAAATAATATTTTGCTTCGTCTTTAAAGATGGATTGACCATTAGCAATAGGATTCAACTTAACTTTTGCTTCATTATAATTTTCTTCACCTAAATAAGTCAATGCAGCATAATATTGATACTGTATAACTTCTGGTTCTTTATTGATGAGGTTATTCAAAATAGTGCGGGAATCTGCATACGATTTTTGATTATACAGACGTACAGCCTCTTCATATTGATCATTAGATTCTTGACCACGAACGATCTCAGATTGCATAGTTGGCAACTCATACAAAGCGGTGTTATTATTAAAGAAAAACAAATACCCAAATAGCAGCACACAAGCGGCACTTGCAATGGTGACAATAGGTTTTATCCGCTGAAACAAAGTTTGTTTAGGATAACGGTATTCCGTTTCTGCATGAAACAAAGATTCTCTTAAGTCGGATTCGTTGGAGTTCAGCCTTTTATTTATAATATCATGCACTTCTGTTTGCAACAGAACCAAATTTCGAAAATCTGTATCCTGCTCCATATGAGTTTCAAATTCTTGCAACTCCTCTCCTTGCAATTGCCCTTCGATATAATCTTGAATTTTGTCTGCTAAATGTTCCATCTCAATAATTATTTAAAATAACCCACTCTCTTTAACTTTCCTTACTAGTGTGGCCATACATTCACTTTTCTTTTTTCGAAGATAAGCATAGGTTATACCCATGGATTCTGCTATTTTCTCTTGATGTTTCTCCTGCATACATCGCTTGATGATTTGCTGACAACTTTCACCTAAGGTATCCAATAGCGACATCACAATATTTTCACGGTTTACCGTTTCTAACATTTCGTCCCATGCTTTATTTGATTCATCTTCAACATATAATACACTTTGTTCAAGATTTGTTACCGGCATCCGTTGATTTTTTTTCAAGGCATTCAGCCATTTACGCTTACAAACTAATTTAAGGAAGGATGAAAAACTGGTGGTAAGTTGGAAATCTTTTTGATGTGCCATATGATAGATATCCACTAAAGATTCCTGAAAAATATCATAACCATCATCCTCTGACCCATTATTTTGCTGAATAAGGGTAACAATTTGTTTTGAAAATTTATTATATATTAATTGAATACCTGTGCTATTGTTATCCTTTAGGTATTGAATATAAATTTGGTCAAGATGCATTTAATTGGCAATTACTTAGTAAATTTAATAATATTTTTAATTTTTCATTACCCTTAATGACCTAAATATATGATTCAAAAACTGCTACCTATATTACTTGGTCTGCTGGTGCAAATTGGTTACGCACAGCAAGATACTATGCTGACACCTATTGATACTTTTCAAAGCAATATAGAGATATACGAAGTGGATGGTGTATTCCATTTCAAGCCGATTTTCCGTCCCTTAGTACAAATACCAGGAGGTCGCACGCCCTATTATAAATATTTATGGGATTTTGGTGATGGTCATTTCAGCACGCAACCAGAACCTACTCATCAATATGCCCAACCAGGGAACTATGAGGTTTCTGTTTATGCGGTGAATAATTACGATTACGGTCCTAAACCCAAAAGACCTAAGAAACCATTACAAAGTAATAAGCCAGCGAATACAGCTATAGCGAGCTTACAGCCCAATGCTTTTGAACAGAATTTCTTTTCTTCTAATGGTATTTTTCAAATATATAAACTTTCTGACGCTAAACCAGGCGAAGACATTCAATTGGTGGTAGGTGTCAATACAGGTGGTCAAAAAGGAAAGGTTTTTATTCTTTCTAATGAAAAAATTGCAGGCTTGGATGGTTTTAAATTTGCAAACCAAAGCAAGTATTATCAAGAACAATTAGATTCGCTAGTACAAAAAGACCAGCTTCACAGTATGTGGGCATCTGTAAAACAATCTACTTTTACCAAAACAGGCAGCCCCGATTACGGTATCAAAGAAGTTTCAGATTTTAAATCTAGTCAACAAGCCATAGACTATTTCAAAGATCTATATGGTGCATACAATTCCCTTTCAGCATATGATATCGAACCTTCTATTGCAGAGCAGCAATTTTCATTGATAAATCTAGATGTTACGCCTGATATGTTGGTGGACACCAATACTATAGTGACGCTTACTGGAGTTTTCATCCCTGAAAATGGTATAGCCAATGTCCACCAAGTCGATATTCCTGTGGTGAAGTCACACGATCCTAACAAAATGTCTGTCCGACCTGCACGCATGAGTTATCGTTTTCAATCCAAAAACAAAACATTGACGTATAAAGTGCAATTTCAAAATGATGGTGAAGGCGATGCTAGACATGTTCGGTTGGAAATGTTTTTGCCTCCCGAAGTTCGAAAAGAAACATTTCGTTTAAAATCATTATATCCCAAATGCGATACTTGTGCTACTCCAAACGCATTAGGCTGTTATCAATACACAATCAAAGATAATGGGGCTTTAGTCTTTCATTTTAAAGACATTGCTTTGCCTGGTACTGCTTCCAAGACATTAACAGACCCAGATAGTTCCAAAGGTTTCATCCTTTTTGAAGTTGATATGGAGAAGAAAAAGTTCAAGAACAAATCTTTTAAATCCTATACGGACATTTATTTTGATAATAATCCTCCTATCACGACGAATATTTCTACTTCTAGATTTAGACAAATTTGGTCTCCTATTGTAACTGTGGGAACAGCAGCTACATTTGGAACACCTGAAGAAAACACCCTTAAGCATCAATTTAAACCAGGCATTCAACTTGGGTTTGGTTTAGCACCAATGGCCCCTTACAACAAAACATTTTGGCAAGCAGAAATTTACACTTCATACTATAGCAGAAGTAGTGAAACAGGACAATTAGAGGAAAAAGGTGTCATTACTTTTGTTGAGAATGGCCGAGATATGAAATACGAATATCAAGCTACAGATAGCACGGTTAATCGGGATTTTCTATCTATCCAAGTGCCTCTTCAGATTCGTTATAATATTAATTCTTGGGTTTCTGTTGGCGCTGGTCTAGCATTTCGCAAAGATTTTAACACAAAATTTAGCAACTCGAAGACTTATTTTTTTACCTCCGCTCAAGGCGTAGAAAACCAGCATACAATAGAAAATACCAATATAGAAAAAGAAGATAGCCCGATAAAATACAATCCATTCTTTGATATCAATTTGGGTCGAGTATATATGGGACCTGCTATTGGATTTAGATTGAGTTATGACAAAAATCAGAAATCGTATAGTGGCATTTATGGGGTTTGGCGTTTCTAAGTGTAATGAGGAATAAACTATTTAAGCTTCTATCTTATATACTTATTACTTTTTGCTGGAGCTGCCAGAATCCTGAGAAAGAAGATTCTACAATTCCAGCGGAAAAGTCCATGCTATCTTTCGATGAATTTGAAGAAATAGCAGAAAATCAACCGCAACAGTATATTGCTAATCCCGACTCATTCATACGAGCTATTAATCTACAACCCAAAAACGATTTTGAGAATGAGAGTTATGCCTATGGATTGGTTTTCATGGCTTATAATCTTCGCGAACAAGGAAATATTTTCCACAGCATTCAATTTTATGAAAAGGCTTTGAATTTTGCTAAAGAAAAAAATGTAGAAGATATTGACATTTCTCTTTACATACTGAAGCCTTTGGCAGCTCTATATATCCATGTAGATGACAATAAAAAAGCAATTACCTTGATAGAAGATTTATTGCAAACCATTTCGCCAAAGGAAGATGCGCAACATTTGGGATTAATAAATAATCTAGCAAATGCATACATCTACAATGGCGAATCCCAAAAAGCGATTCAGTTGCTTGCCAATAAGATAAATACATTGCCCACTTCACTCTCCAAAGCCTTACTTTTGAATACCCTTTCGACAGCCTACGAAATGGAAAATGACCAGGCAAGTAGCTCAAAATACAATCAATCGGCTATCGCTGAATTTGAAAAATATCAACTTCAAGGTGATACGCTAATATGGTATGCTTCTGCCTTGACACAATACGCCACGCTAAACAAATCTCAAAAAGAAGTCGAAAAAGCATTGAATATCCTTCATCAGAGCTTCCCTCACTCTCAATTCCGAAATAAAGCCAATGCCTATTTAACTTTGGCAGACATTGAATTAAACCATAACAACCTAGATTCCGCTCATAAATATTACAAAGCCGCATATCAAAATTTTCAACAAGAAAAAAAGAAATATGTTCTTGACTACAAATATACGTATGCGCTTTTGGGTCTGGGTCGAACCAGCCATAAAGAAAATAAAATTGATTCGGCGATATATTACTACGAATGGGCTATAGAAAATGATTTTCGTACACAGCAGCTCATCACAAGCGAAAGAGATCAATTGCGCAACAATATTTGGAATAAGAAAATTTTGGAGGAATTAATCCAACTTTATATTGAAAATCCTGAAATACAAACTCAATCAAACAGAGAAACATTATTATGGTGCATAGAGCTTAGCAAAGCTAGACTCTTGATAAATGAAATCAATCGTTCGGAAAATTGGTCTTCAGCGGATCAAAAAATAAAAGATGCCATCCAAGAAATTCGACGATTATATGTAAAGTATGATGCTACGGATGCAGCACAGGAAAAGAAAAGTATTGCAGATCAAATAGGAAAACTGAAAACAGAGTTCCAATTAGCGGAGAATTATTTTGAAAACGTGAATTTCAATCCCTCGAAATCTTCCTTCTTAGAAAAATTTCAAAGCAAAAAAGAGGCTTATTATAGCTATTATATACATCAGGATAGGTCCATGAGCATCGTATATGCGAAAGCTGATCAGCTAGCCTTTCAAAAAATTGAAGATAAAAATTTGGTGGATAGTCTAATTCACTTTAAATCAAATTACTTTTCCTCTTCACCAAACTCTTTTAATAGCAATCCAGAAAAATATTATAAAGAAGCACGATACTTTTATCATAATCTATTACCTGAACTTTCATCTGAGAAACAAAATATTTTTCTTTCGTTAGATGGCGAATTGTACGGCTTACCATTTGATGCCTTATACGACAAAGAGTATTTAATTCAATCTTATAATTTTGCGTATTTAAATTCCTTCTTGCTTTTTGATTTTATTACAAACAAAGCGCCTACCACGTCCAAAGAAATTTCATTATTATATCGATCTGAATTTCCAAAACCTTTACCGCATCTGGCTTTTGTAAATCAAGAAGTTGCAAATTTGACCGCTAGATACAAAACTTTGGCAATTTCTCCAGAGCATCAAAACGATTCTACTATCCGAGAAGCTTTCTCAGTCACCAATATCATTCACATCGCTGCGCATACGATATTGGATAGTATTGAAGCGCCATATTTATATTTACATCAGGCTATATCGACTAATCAACTTCGTTTCTTTGAAATCAAAACACCTTTAGTATTTCTTTCGGCTTGTAATACGGGCAGTGGAGTTGCATTACCATCAGAAGGAACGGAAAGTATTCAGCGTGTTTTCTTGAGTAAAAATGTACCTTCTGTAATTTCTACGTATTGGTTTGCAAATGATGAGGTGATGCTTCAACTTACATCCGGTTTTTATGAAGAGCTTCAAAATTCTGAAAGTCCAATGCTTGCCTTAGCTCAAGCTAAGCGAAAATTTCTAAATCAAGCTTCCATATTGCAACAGAATCCCTGGTATTGGGCAAATATAAATTATACAGGGATTGGAAACGAAGTAGGCTTGAAGAAATCTTCAAACCTACTCTTTATATTGATTGGATCAGTGCTATTGGCTTTGATTGTTTATCTGACTCGAAAAATCTATCTGGGTCGAATAAAAAATTGAAATAAATACACAAAATAGCCCTTTAGAAATTGTATTAAAGTCATGTCTTTCAAATCTTCATCCTCCAATTCAGGAGTAACTTTAGGTGATGTTTTCATAATATTTTGTTATTAATTGTATTCTAATACTTTAATTTCAGTTCTGCGATTTTCTTGATGCTGCTCTTCCGAACAATCTATACCATTTCCACAGTTATTGACCAAACGGCTTTCCCCATAACCTTTAGCTACCAAACGCGAGCGGTTAATACCTTTAGAAACGATATAAGCTACTGCTGCGTCTGCTCTGCGTTGCGATAATTTCATGTTATAATCGTCATTACCTCGACTATCAGTGTGTGATGAAAGCTCTATTTTCAACGTAGGATTTTGCTTCATAATAGAAACCACATTATCTAATACCAAAGCAGCGTCAGGACGAATGTTGCTTTTATCAAAATCATATAGAATATTTTTCAACACAAAAGCTGCATTATTTTGTAAATCACAAACGCCTAATTTCAATGTCACATACAATGTTTTGCTTCGATCTAATCCTTTTGTCGAAACCAGTTCGGTTTGAGAATATCGGCCTTGTTGATTAGCCACAACTGTAAAATCACTTTGAGCATTCAGTTGATAGATGAATTTTCCTTCTGTGTCTGAAATCTGACTCATATTTTCTCTGGTTTCTGAATTAGTAAGAACAGTATTTATACCCGAAAGGTTGCGTTCAATGTTACAATCGAATGTTTCGCCAATCAAAGTGAATCTTGGATCATCGTGATAAATCTCTCTGAAAATAACTTTCGAATTACCTTTGAAATCTATTTCACTCAGATGAAGAATAGGAGTTTTAACACCATTTTTCTCACCTAAGACAGTGTAATTGCCTGGTTTGATATTTTCTAATTTAGAAGCTTGTCCATTAGCATCTGAAATAGAGCGTTCTTCTACCTCTTGACCTTCTATACTTACAGTAACACCACTTAAGGCCATATTTGTCTGCTTATCTTTCACTACAATCTGTAAATCTTTTGCGTCTACTTTGGTGTTTATAATCTCATCATATTTTGGAGACACTGGCTTGTCAGTAACTTTAGATGTTTTTCCAAACACATATTTTATTCCCAAACCTGTATTTAATGTTTGATGTACGGTATATTCAATAGTTTTTGCCTCCGTTCTATAATGATCAGCATAATCTTTAACTGTAGTCGTAGATTCAATAGGATTAGCATTTATTTCTTCTAATCTTTCAGAAACAAAACGACTAGGTTTATTGCCAAACTTAGTGCCTAATGATTGTACATAATCTATATGCGCAAAAGCTCCGAAATTAGGGGTAAACATATAATTGAAGCGGAAACCGCCTAATCCAACCCAAGAATTAGCTTTGTTAGAAGGATCATTTATTGTTTTCTCAATAGCGTGTGTGGTTTCGCCTCGTGCATCGCGATAAGTAATAGATGATACATATTCTGGAAAAGACTGCATCATTATACCTCCACGCAAATACGCCTCTAATTGGAATTTATTATTACTGTATTTATAAGAAGGTCCCAAGGTGAAAACCAAATCTTGAAATCTAGCTTTATTTAAATAATCTGTTGACAAATAACCATTTTCAAAATGGAATGTATCACGTTTTGCGATTGCGTTGAACATATAACGGGCGTCAATTCCTATGCCCCACGTATTGCTAGAGAAATATTTATCCATAAATAGTCCGCCATGGTAGCCTATTTGCGTATCCGTGTAGCTTTTGTACTTATTCAACGGTGTACTTGCACCTCCGAAGATTCCTATTTGAAAATCTCCGTGCTCCTTTCGTTGTGCCTGTGCTAAAAATGTAAATCCAATTAACATTAATGCGAGTAAAAGTCTTTTCATAATCTGATTATTTAGTTTTATTGTTTTTCTTTGTTTCCTTTATATCAATAAAAAACTCGCATTGTTACCCCTCTATTTAAAAAATAAGTAAGAAGCTCTAAATCTTTTTTTTTAACTTGCATTCCAACTAAAATATATAAGTGAAAATGAGCGCGACAGAACAAATTTCATTTCGCGTAGAGCCAACAAATTCATCAAGACTCTCGCAAGTAGACTTCAACAATCTTAAGTTTGGACAAATCATGTCAGACCACATGCTGGTCGCTGAATATAACAACGGTAAGTGGGAAGACGTCAGCATCGTCCCTTATGGCGATTTAACTATTAGTCCATCTATGTCTGCTTTGCATTATGGTCAAGCAATTTTTGAAGGAATCAAAGCCTACAAATTTGAAGATGGAACTGTAAGTATTTTCAGACCAGACAAAAACTGGGAACGTTTCAACAAATCAGCTTCTCGCTTACAAATGCCAGAAGTACCCGAAGAAATTTTCTTAGGAGGTTTGAAACAATTATTAGATATCGATCGTGAATGGGTGCCATCGAAAGAAGGTACGTCTTTATATATCCGTCCATTTATGTTCGCTACGGAATCAGCATTGGGTGTACACCCTTCGATTTCATACAAATTCGTAGTAATCACTTGTCCTGTTGGGGCTTATTATAGCAAACCTATCTCTCTAAAAGTGGAGACACACTATACTCGTGCTGCAGAAGGCGGTGTAGGTTTCTCTAAAAATGCAGGTAATTATGCTTTATCATTATACCCTACACAATTAGCAAATGATGAAGGTTACGATCAAATTATGTGGACAGATGCTTTAGAACATAAATACATCGAAGAAGCAGGTACTGCAAACTTAATATTCCGTATTGGTGATACGATTATCACACCGCATGGAGATACTATTCTACACGGCGTAACTAGACGTACCATCATGCAATTAGCCGAAGAATGGGGTTACAAAGCAGAGCAACGTCGAGTTTCCGTTCAGGAATTAATCGATGGAATCAAAGCTGGCCAAGTTTCTGAAGCTTTTGCTGCAGGTACAGCTGCTACGATTACTCATATTGATAGAATTGGGTTTGAAGGAACAGACTATACTTTACCTCCAGTAGAAGGCCGAGAGTTTTCTAACAAGGTTTTAGATTATTTAAATCAATTACGTTACGGTAAGGTAGAAGATCCTTTTGGATGGAACTTTATCGTATAAATTGATTTTAAATCATACAGAAAGGTCTAGGCATTATGTCTAGACCTTTTTTGTTTATAGACTTCCCTCGATAAAAATTCTCACCGAGAAATCCCAGAATTTCACCGACTTTCCTCTTTCATTGGTCTAAATCCCATTCTTGAGCATACCTTTTCGCAATACCTTTGAGATATCAAAAGAAAATTAAGAAACTAAAGCATAAACAACCATGAAAAGAAATTTAACAACAATCGCAACAGTAGTAATGATGGTTTTATCATTAAGCTCATTCGCTAACGAGAAAGCTAGCCCGATGAAAGACTATGCATCTCGCAAAATCGTATCAAACTATATTGATGCTTCGCTATTAGGAAAACAAAGTTTTGTGAAAGAGATGTTAACTGATGATTTTGAATTTGTTAATGCAGCAAGTAATTCAAAAGCGACTAAAAAAGAGTACGGAAAATTCTTAGAAAACACCAATAACCTAACTTACAGTTGTACCAGTTCATACGAAATTTTGGATCAATCAGGAGATACAGCAGTAGCTAAAGTGACTATGATATTTGAGAATTTCACTCGTGTAGATATCGTAAATATGACAAATACCGCAGAAGGCTGGAAAATCAACAGAGTAATTAGCAACTTTTTATAATTCACATCATAATCGTTTACGACAAGGCTTCTCCAAGGTGGAGAAGCCTTTTACTGTATAATAAAAAACTATTGCTTCTGATTGATAATTATTCTGGTAGGAATTGGCCCTGCCACTCCTTCTTTATCAAATGCTTTTTTAACAAGTTCTTGCGCGCCGAAATACACATCCCAATAATCTTCTTGCGTGGTATACGGACGAATAGCAAGTGTAGTCATACCATTTCCCACTTCCAGTACATTTACTTCAGGCGAAGGAGATTGTAAAACTTTCGGATGTTTTAGCATCGCTTGAATAGCTATTTCTCTTGCACGATCAATATCCACATCTAGGGCTATACCTATTTTCAAATCCACACGAAGATTAACATGCGTGTTGAAGTTGGTTATCACTCCAGTTGATAAAGCGCCATTCGGAAGAATAATAGTTTTATTCTCAGGCGAGAGAATTGTAGTACAGAAAATCCCTATCTCTGCTACAACTCCTGCTACACCTTGAGCATCTATAATATCACCTACTTTGAAAGGTTTAAAAATCATCAACATCACTCCACCTGCAAGATTACATAATGATCCATTCAACGCTGCACCTATTGCCAAACCAGCACCGGCTAATAACGCGGCAAAACTTGTGATATTAACCCCAAGCATGCCTACTATCGCTAGGAACATCATGACTGTCAGCCCAACCTTAATCAAGGAAATAAGAAAAGTTTGAAGAGATACATCAAATTTGCGATGAATCATCATCTTACGACTTACATTAGCTATTCTTCCTATTTTCCAACTTCCTATAAGATATACTAATATAGCACCTAGTATTTTGGGTGTATAATCCAAAGCCATATCTTTTATTTTTAATGCGTAAAGTTGGCTGCTATCGAGGATCTGATTTGCATTTGAAGATTTGTTTCGATTTGAAATAATTTCATAATTAAAAATTTTAATTTTTAATTATGAAATTATTTCAAATTTTAATCCAAAACGGACGGATTTCTATTTTCAATTCAGAAGCGTCCTGTTAATAAATAAACAAAAAGCTATCTGTATCTTATCCAACAAAAAAAATCATAAGAAATTAAAAAAACAGCATCTTACAATAAGATTACACTATTAGATTGGGAAATATATAATTTGATTTCTGTAGGAAATACTCTACAAAGAATTGATAATAAAATGTATTATCTCTTCAGTTTGATAAGGTTCAAACCAAGTCGTATTGCCGTATTTTTTAAACCAAGTAATTTGGCGCTTGGCATAGCGACGAGAATTTTGTTTGATTTTGCCAACAGCATCTTGTAGGGATACAGTACCATCCAGATAATCAAATATTTCTGAATAACCCACAGTGAGCATTGCAGGTTTTTGACGGTAGGCTGCTAAAGATTTTACTTCTTCTAATAACCCAGCTTCCATCATTTTGTCTACACGTAGATTAATACGTTCATAGAGCTTCTCCCTCTCCATATTCAATCCAATGGTCACAATATCAAAAGGACGTTGTACTAAATCTTTCTTTTGGTAGAAAGAAATAGGATTACCTGTTGCTTCGTAAACTTCCAGGGCACGGATGACACGTTGCGGATTGTCAATATCCGCCACAGCAGAATAAGCAGGATCTATTTCTTTGAGACGTGATTTTAGTGGTTCTAAACCCTGTTCTTCAAAAGATTTATTCAAAGCTTCTCGAACACCCTCTGGAGCTTTAGGTAAATCATCCAAACCTTCACACACCGCTCGAACAAATAAACCTGACCCTCCTACCATAACAACGATGTCTTTGGTTAGAAACAATTCATCCAGTAATTTTAAAGCATCACGCTCAAAATCGCCTGCCGAATATTCTTCTTTGATAGAATGGGAATTGATAAAATGATGTGGAGCTGCAGCTAATTCATCTGCGTCGGGTTTTGCTGTACCAATAGTCATTTCACGATAAAATTGACGAGAATCAGCCGAGATGATTTCGGTATTGAAATGTTGTGCCAATAAAATAGCCGTAGCTGTTTTACCTACTGCTGTAGGACCAACGACTACGACTAAAGTTTTTTTATTTCTTTGTGTTGAAGACATCAATTAATAATCGTCCTCACCGCCACCGAACTCTTCTTTTTCACCCTCTTCGCCTTCTTCCTCTTCATCATCCAACAAATCGAAGTCATCTTCTTCATCTACACCATATTCTTCGGTTGCAGTTTCTTCAATAAAATCATCGTCTTCATCGTCATCCGTAGAAACAGGAAAATTAGCCGCAGCTATTAATTTTGGTGCCTGACCAACAGCTTTAAACAATGAAGGGTATTCTTTACCGTCTTCTTCCTTCAAGATTTTTATCAATTCCACATGAAAATCATATGGTCTATCAAAATTATAGATGTAATAAAATTTTTGATGTGGGTCATCGATAAACTTACTTAAACGAATATCTTCCATAATTAACACGCCTGTATCCTTCTTGCGGGGATTTGGAAGATGCGCTATTTCAGTACCTTTTTTCCACTGATCATTACTCACATAGAACGAAGATGAAACCTCAGCATTATAGCCCGTGCTCTTATGTATCTCATGATGTAATTCTAAAAATGTACCTTTTGAAGGCATATCTATGTCGCGATACACATCTTCATAATCTTCGAAAGTAACTCTAAATCTATAAACTGCCATATATCTATAACACTAAGTGATGCTTAGTTTCTAATTATAAAATTATAAATTATTTTGTTGTCTCTAAAGACAATATTTGCTTTGGCTCTAAATTCAAGGATTTTGCCTTTTCGAGCATAAAATTATAAGCTGCCATACGTTCGTTAGGTATATCACCTTCCAATATAGCTTCGCGAATCGCATTTTTAATAATACCCACCTGCTTGCTAGGCCCTAAGCCAAAAACATGCATGATATCCTCTCCTGTTACTGGTGGCTGCCAATTGCGTAGATGATCGCGCTCTTCTACATCTTTCAGTTTTTGTTTTACCAACTCAAAATTGTCACGGTATTTCTTCTTTTTGAATTCGTTTTTGGTGGTCACGTCAGCATGGCACAATAACATCAACGCATCAATATCATCTCCAGCTTCAAACAACAAACGACGCACAGCCGAATCCGTCACAATATCCTGAGCGAGAACAATAGGTCTTAAATGTAGTTGAACCAATTTTTGAACAAATTTCATTTTTTCGTTCAAAGGCAACTTCATCTCCGCGAACAATTTCGGCACCATTCGTGCTCCTCTATCTTCGTGACCATGAAAAGTCCAACCGATACGCTTATCAAAACGTTTAGTAGCTGGTTTCGCAATATCGTGCATAATAGCCGCCCAACGTAACCATAAGTCGTCCGACATTTCCGCTACATTGTCCAACACTTCTAAAGTATGGTAAAAATTGTCTTTATGGCCTTTACCATCTACATATTCTACACCATACAGATTTGCCATCGCTGGGAATACCAATTCCAACAAACCTGTATCAAACAAATATTTGAATCCAATAGAAGGCTTTTTAGACAAAATGATTTTATTTATCTCGTCTGTAATACGTTCTCTGGATATAATTTTTATACGATCTTTTGTTTCGACAATCGCTTCTAAAGCTGATACATCAATTTTAAAATTTAATTGTGTTGCGAAACGTATTGCCCGCATCATACGCAACGGATCGTCAGAAAATGTTTCTTTTGGTTCTAGTGGCGTACGAATAACGCGGTTTTCAATATCTGCTAATCCATTAAAAGGATCTAGCAATTGACCGTACGTTGCACTATTCAACGAATAAGCCATTGCGTTTATTGTAAAATCGCGACGATTTTGATCGTCCTGCAAAGTACCATCTTCTACAATAGGCTTGCGTGAATCACGACGGTAGGATTCTTTACGAGCCCCAACAAACTCCACGTCCAGCCCGTCGTATACCAACATCGCTGTACCGAAAGATTTGTAAACCGCAACTTTGGTATGTAGAAAATCACCCAACTTAGTTGCGAAATCAATTCCCGAACCAATAACCAATATATCCACATCATTTTTGAAAGGACGACCCATTATTCGATCCCGCACATAGCCTCCAATCACATACACTTCAGTGCCTGTTTTGTCAGCTAAATCTTTGATAATAGAAAATATTGGATGTTGTAAGTCTTCAGTCATAGCGCACATATCATAGACCCTGCCGATCTATTTAGTTGGCAAAAATACTTAAATAAAAAGAAAAATGAGTCAAAAATATAAGGTAATCTCCCGATTTGACTAATCTCTGTCTTTTGAAAGTTTACGGAATGCTAGTGGATTTTCGGACAGTTCAGCTTGCTCGCGACGATTCTTGACGATATGCACTGCCGTAAAAATTGCCTCTAAGAAAGACTCATGTGAAGCTAAATTTTTCCCTGCAATATCATAACCTGTGCCATGATCTGGAGAAGTACGAACAATAGGAAGACCAGCTGTATAATTTACACCTTTACGACTAGCAATATGTTTGAAAGGAATTAAGCCTTGATCGTGGTACATAGCTAATACCCCATCGAATTTTTTGTAAGCATCACCTGCAAAAAAACCATCTGCTGGGTAAGGACCAAAACAGAAAATTCCTTCTTGGTTAGCTTTTTCTAAAGTTGGAGCAATAATAGCATCGTCCTCTGTACCAATCACGCCATTGTCGCCAGCGTGTGGATTTAATCCCAGCACAGCAATTTTTGGTTTTTGAATCCAGAAATCTTTTTTCAAAGATTCATTCATCATGCGCAATTTTTTCAAAATTGCCTCTTCTGTAATTTTACTTGCAACCTCGTTCAATGGAATGTGCCCTGTAACAACTCCAATTTTTAGTTCATCACAAACCATAAACATCAATACATCTTCTGCATTGGTTTTGCTTTGTAAATATTCGGTATGTCCTGGGAAGGTGAAATTTTCGCTTTGAATATTGTGTTTGTTGATAGGGGCAGTTACTAAAGCATCTAGTTTTCCAGCTATTAAATCTTCCGTAGCACGTTCCAACGATATAAAAGCGTATTTTCCACCGATTTCGTTTTCCTCGCCCAATGAAATTTTAACATCTTCTTGCCAACAATTAATCAGATTTGGGCGTTTGGGATTTGCTTGGTCAACATCATTAATAACATTAAAACTAAAGTCATTGATGTTGTTCGCTTTACGATGAAATGAAGCATTCTTGGTATTACCGTATACGATTGGCGTAAAGAAATCCAATACACGATTGTCTAACAGCGATTTGATAATCACTTCCAAACCTATACCATTAATGTCCCCAATACTAATACCAACTTTTAATTTATCACTCATCGTTTTTAGCGTTTTTCAAATCAAAAATAGGAAAAAAATAAGAAAGAAGAAGGTAAATCCGAATTCTATCGTGCATTCAATCTCCACAATTAACGAAATCTTTTTACCACAATCTGCCATATACTTAGTAATTTTGTTGTTTAAGATAAAATATGGGTACGGTACGCGCAAAAAAACACTTAGGACAACACTTTTTGAATGATAAAAATGCAGCACAACGTATTGCTGATGCTCTGGACACTTCTTTAGGCTTCACCCAAGTTTTGGAAGTAGGTCCTGGTATGGGCGTATTGTCAGATTTTTTATTGCAAAAAGAAGAATACGAGACGTTTTTGATTGATGTGGACGACGAATCCATTGAATATCTTGCAGACAAATACCCACAATTAGGCGACAGATTAATTCACGGAGATTTTTTGCAATTGGATTTCAGCCAATATTTTGGAGACAAAATGGCTGTCATCGGCAACTATCCATACAATATTTCTTCACAGATTTTATTTAAGGTTTTGGAAGAAAGAGACCGCGTCGTGCAAATGGCAGGCATGTTTCAAAAAGAAGTAGCCGAACGTTGTGTAGCCAAACCAGGAAGCAAAGAATACGGCATTATCTCCGTTTTCTTGCAGGCTTATTACGATGTCGAATATTTGTTTACCGTAAAAGCAGGTGCTTTCAACCCTCCACCAAAAGTTCTTTCGGGCGTAATGCGAATGACGCGTAATAAAGTAACGGATTTGGGTTGCGATGAAGGTTTATTTTGGAAAGTTGTAAAAGCAGGATTTAATCAACGTCGTAAAACTTTACGTAATTCGCTTTCTGGGGTAATTGCAAAAGACAAAATGAGCGACAATCCACTATACGATTTACGTGCAGAAAGATTAACAGTTGCTGATTTCGTCGCGTTGACAAACGAAATTTCCGAATCTAAATGATATGAACATTGAAACGGAATTTGCGATAATAGGCGGAGGCGTAGCGGGATTGACCGCTGCGATTGGTCTTCAACAATTGGGTCGTGAATTCGTGGTTTTCGAAAAGACAAAAGAACTCAAAGGTATTGGTGCTGGATTTGGCTTGGCAGCGAATGCCATGCAAGCTTTAGATTTACTAGGTCTAAAAGAAGAAGTAGAAAAAATAGGCTTTTATACCAATTCCTTTAATATATTAGACCAGCACGGAAATATTTTATTTGCTCCGGACACTCAAAAACTTTCTCAGCAATACAATCAAGATAACTTCACTATTCACCGCGCAGATTTACATTTTTATCTGTTAAGCAAACTTCCCTCAGAAACAGTATTTCTTGACAAACAGGCATTACGTTTTGAACCGCATTCGAATGGTATAACCGTATTTTTCAGGGACGGAAGCTCAGTAAAGTGTAAATATCTACTTATAGCCGACGGTGTAAAATCTCCTTTGCGACAACAACTTCTTCCATACTCTACACCGCGTTATTCAGGTTATACCTGCTGGCGAGCTACAATTGACAACAGCAGTATTCAATTAGACAAAGGTTCTGAAACTTGGGGTGTAAAAGGTAGATTTGGTATGACGCCATTAGTTGGAAATCGGATATATTGGTACGCTTGTGTCAACAGTAAAGACAATAACCCAGTCTATAAAGACTACACTGTTCAGGATTTAACAAAACATTTTCGAGACTACCACACTCCAATTCCTACTATTCTTTTTGAAACAAAGAATGAAGATTTGATTTGGAATGATATAATAGATATTAAACCTTTATCACATTTTGCCTACGGTAATATACTGCTGTTGGGCGATGCAGGTCACGCTACTACCCCGAATATGGGACAAGGCGCTTGTCAGGCATTAGAAGATGTAGCGGTATTAGTCGATGAATTGAAAGATAATAAACCTATTCAACAAGCTTTTCGTAATTTTGAACAACGCAGATTGAAACGCACCAAATATATCACAGACACTTCAAAGCGAATTGGAGAGATTTCGCAATGGTATAATCCATTTTTGGTAGCTTGTAGAAATAATATTATGAAAATTCTACCTAAAAGTGTGGCTCAGGCCGGTTTGACACAACTTCTCTCTGTGGATTTTATGAAAATAGGAAAATAAGCGAACATGAATATTCTTATCGTTGACGACATACATCAAGTCCTTTTAGAAAAATTTGATAAAGCAGGTATTAGCTACAATTACCAGCCTGATATTACCCGTGCCGTCGCAGAAAAAGTCATAAATCAATATGATGGCTTAATTATTCGTTCGAAGTTCCAGATCGATCAAGCATTCATCGATTTAGCTCCACACCTTAAATTAATTGGTCGTTCTGGCGCAGGTATGGACAATATAGATGAAGATTATGCATTATCAAAAGGCATCAAACTTTTCCCTGCCAACGAAGGAAATTGTGATGCGGTAGGTGAGCATATGATTGGGATGTTATTGAGTTTGATGAATAATCTTAATCGTGGCAATATGGAAATTCGCCAAGCCTTATGGAGACGCGAAGAAAACCGTGGATATGAACTCAAAGGAAGAACGGTTGCTTTGATTGGTTATGGACATAATGGTCAAGCGATGGCGAAGAAACTTTCAGGTTTTGATGTCAAAGTCATTGCTTACGACAAATACAAAACGGGATTTTCGGATCAATATGCTACAGAAGTTTCGATGGAAGAAGTTGTAAAACAAGCTGATGTAGTAAGTTTTCATATTCCGTTGACACGCGAAACCAAAGGTTTGATTGATGAAGAATATCTATTGCATTTCCGCAAGCCTATTTTCTTTTTGATGGGTGCACGTGGGGGAATTGTAAATGTTCCTGCGGTATTAAAAGCATTAGATTCAGGGAAAATTTTAGGAGCAGCTTTCGATGTATTACCTATCGAAAAATTCCCTGCTTTGGGTGAGCAGGATTGGTATCAGGACTTAATCTCTAGAGACAATGTTATCTTAAGTCCCCATGTGGCAGGCTGGACTTTTGAAAGTTACTTCAAGCTTTCAGCTATTTTAGCGGATAAGATTATTAGCGACTTCAATACTAAATAAACATAGGGCATACTGCCCTACTAAAAGTAAATCCAACAAGTAAACATTTAGAAAGTTGTTTTGCTCTTTAAATATTTTGGTTTTGAAAATTAGCAACACCAAAATATCACATAGTATCAAGCCTATTTTGATTTCTGTCGATGTAGGCATTGCCAAAACCAACAAAATATGCAATATCCCTAAAAGGTAACAGAGGTATTTTGCTCTAATTTCTCCTAGAGCCAAAGGAACCGTTTTCAGGTGATAATAAGAATCTTGTTTCATATCCCGAATATCAAAAGGAATAGTCACTAGAAGAATAAACAAAAATTTACAACTCAACAAGTAAAGCAAACTGCCCCATGCGATGTTTTCTAAATTATTTACACTTTCCACATAGACCAATCCCACTGTACTTAAGGACCAAATCAAAGCAATATGAAACACCTTTATATAAGGTAGGTGACGAAAACTTTTCCATTGACCTTTTATTTTGAGAAGAGGAAGCGCATAGGCCAAACTTAGCACCCCAATAAATCCTAAGTACAGGAGTGTTTGAAAATGGATTTGTGCTAACGCATACAGAAGAAGCAGAATTGCTAAGACATTTATTATCCAAAAAATGGGCATTTTACCAAAAATCCACCGTGTTCGCTCGTAAGGTGATTGCTTATAATCTTTAGGTTTCGAAATCCAGATGCTTAAATTATACAGTAATAGAGTCGCCGCAAATTCCAACAAGACAATATAAAGATTGTAAGAAAGGTGAAAAATTTCATAACTCAAAAGCACCTGCGCTGCTGCTGCACTGGCAATCAACAAATTAGTAAACACGAAAAATTTCCAAATCTGTTCTAGCTTTTTCACGTCAAAAATTTATTCACTTTTACACAGATAATTAGTAACAATCTCTTTGCCTCATTCGCTTTTAATGGCAAAAAAAATTAAATTAGTCTCTAAATCAGGCATTTTGCCACATTGAATAAATGAATGTCTGAATTGGATAACTAAGTATAATAAAATATAAACCTATAGAAAATTTTAGAGAAAGAGAGATGAGTTTTCAAATTAAAAGTTTTGAGGAGTATCAGGACGCTTATAAGAGAAGTGTCGAAAATCCAGAAGAATTTTGGGGAGATGTTGCAAGCAATTTCTTTTGGAAAAGAAAATGGACTAATGTTCTAAATTGGAATTTCAAAGATCCAGATATCAGATGGTTCGAAGGAGGTAAAGTAAATATTACCGAAAACTGTTTAGACAGACATATCTATCAAAATGGCGACACACCAGCCATCATTTGGGAACCGAATGATCCTACTGAAGCGCACCGTGTGTTGACTTATAAACAACTTTTAAACAAAGTTGAACAATTTGCTAACGTATTAAAGAATAACAATATCAAAAAAGGTGACCGTGTGTGTATTTATTTACCAATGGTCCCTGAATTAGTAATTGCTGTATTAGCCTGTGCTCGTATTGGTGCCATTCACTCTGTCGTATTTGGTGGTTTCTCTGCACAATCTATTGCGGATCGTATCAATGATGCGGAGTGTAAATTAGTAGTAACAGCTGACGGTGGTTTCCGTGGTCCAAAAGTATTGGAACTTAAATCCATCGTAGACGACGCCTTGATGCAGTGTAAATCCGTGGAGAAAGTTATTGTCTTGACTCGTTCTCGTACGCCAGTTTCGATGATTAAAGGTCGTGATGTGTGGTGGGAAGACGAAATTAAAAAAGTAGAAACACAAGGTAATCCAGCTTGTCCTGCAGAAGAAATGGATGCAGAAGACACGTTGTTTATTTTGTATACTTCCGGTTCGACAGGAAAGCCAAAAGGTGTAGTACACACAACTGGAGGTTATATGGTGTATACGGGCTATACATTTGCCAACACCTTCCAATATCAACCAGGAGAAGTATATTTCTGTACTGCTGATATTGGTTGGATTACAGGTCATAGTTATATCGTTTATGGACCACTTTCACAAGGTGCTACTTCATTAATGTTTGAAGGTATCCCTACTTTCCCTGATGCAGGTAGATATTGGGATATTGTGGACAAATACAAAGTCAATATTCTATATACAGCTCCAACAGCTATTCGTTCATTGATGGCCTTTGGCGACGAATATGTAGACTCTAAGGACTTATCATCTTTACGCGTATTGGGTTCTGTAGGCGAGCCAATCAATGAGGAAGCGTGGCATTGGTACAAAGACAAAGTAGGTAAAGGAAAATGTCCAATTGCAGATACATGGTGGCAAACTGAAAATGGTGGTCACTTGATTACACCTATCGCAGGTATTACACCTGAAATTCCAGGTTACGCATTATTACCTCTTCCCGGCGTTCAACCATGTTTGATGGATGAAAATGGTAAAGAAATAGAAGGCAACGATGTTTCAGGTAATTTGTGCATCAAATTCCCTTGGCCAGGCATGTTACGTTCAACTTGGGGCGACCACGAGCGTTGTAAACAAACATATTTCTCTACTTACGAGAATATGTACTTTACAGGTGATGGCTGTTACCGCAGCCCCGAAGGTTATTACCGCATTACAGGACGTGTGGATGATGTATTGAATGTTTCTGGACACCGTATCGGTACAGCGGAAGTTGAAAACGCTATCAACATGCACTCTGATGTAGTTGAATCTGCAATTGTAGGTTATCCTCACCCCGTAAAAGGTCAAGGTATTTACGCTTATGTCATTGCCAATCACCATATCGACGAAAATCAAACTCGTCAAGACATCCTACAAACGGTAACTCGTTTGATTGGGGCTATTGCCAAACCAGATATTATTCAATTTGTAAGCGATTTACCAAAAACGCGTTCAGGTAAAATTATGCGTAGAATCTTACGCAAAGTAGCAGAAAACGAATTGGGCAGTTTAGGAGATACATCAACACTACAAGACCCTACGGTAGTAGAAAAAATCATTGAGGGTGCTGAAAAGCTTAGAAAGTAACAACTACATTTAAAGGATAGCCAAAAAGCTATCCTTTTTTATTATACTACTTTTCTTTAAAGTCAGCACATTAGCACCTATACCACCTAATTATGAGAAAGTTATATTTATTATTCATAAGCACAATCATCTTCCTTTCATGTAAAGATGATGATTACGAAGCGTTAGATTTAAACACGAGCTATAGAGAAATTATAGACACAGCTTACGGAGAACATGCAAGACATAAAATCGATTTGTACTTGCCCGAAAATAGAAATGCAAATACGAAGCTTATTGTTATGATTTACGGAGGCGCTTGGATAAGTGGAGAGATAAAAGTGATTTGAAAGCATCTGTAGAAGCTATTAGGCGGTTAGCACCTGATATTGCTGTGGCAAATATTAACTACCGTTATATTGATGGGCAATCTGTTCTAATTCAGGAACAACTTCATGATGTTGAAAAAGCAATTAATTTTCTAACTACAAATGCTG
>NZ_JAAKGQ010000089.1:0-4790 GCF_011043515.1 Sphingobacterium sp. SGL-16
ATCAAGACATATTGTAGAAAGTAAACCTTCCAATTCAACGTTTGAATACGAATGGAAGGCCCTTAGCAATGAGAAAGCAACCCTGCTTTCTACAGATCGTGATTTAAGAATCTCCGTAGGTTTGGCTCCTGGAAGCTATAATTTGCAGTATACTGTTACAGATAAAAGCAATGGATTGCAATTCAATAAGTTGTATAACTTAAAAGTAAACAGTGGTTTCAATAGCGGATGGTTTGTAACGCACAATAAAAACAATAAAGCCGGTTTATCGTTTATTCGTACAGATAAAACAGTATTCTCTGCACCTGCTGAGGATGCAAACAATAAATCTTTTTCAGGTAAAGCTTTGCGTACATACTATGCTTTCTTGAATAATCAACAGAATTATGCGAGTATTTTGTACTTCACTACAGAAGGTGTTTATCGTTTTGATCCGAACAACTTTGCTCAAGTAGGAGATACACAAACTATTTTACCTACTGTAAGTAGTTTCACGAGTATCCCAAATAATAATGCTTCTTTGATCTACGAGTTTCCAAGTTCAGCTAAGGTAACCTCGTTAGTAATGGATAAATCTACAGGTAATGTAGGTAAAACATTAGCTGTCGGTGTAATGAACAATGGTGAGGGCGAAGTATATTTCTTCAATATCAATACATTGGGTTGGTTTACCAACAATACGTTTGATTCTTCATTCAAAGGTTTAGGTGAAGTAATCCATTTATCTAAAAAATTCTAATCTTACCTGAATGAATATTATAAAATATGCAGTGCTTGTCATCTTTATAGGGATGGCAAGTCCTGCTTTCTCCCAAGAGATTACTGAGGCACAGATAATGGCCAAAACGCGAGAATTGTCCAATATCTACGATGACGCTCAGCTACAAAAAGCGTTATCCACATTGGAAAAAAGTAAATCGCAGGCAGATCTAGTGTATGCGTATAAATATTACTTAAGCCAAAAAGACGAAGAGTCGATAGCGCGTGTTAAAAAGAATGGTCTGAAGAAATTTCCAAAAGGAATCTTTTCCTACTATTTGGAGATGACGCGTATCGCTGCATTAAAAAATCTGAATGAAAAGAATGAAGCATACCAAAAGCTTCTTCAAGTTAATCCCTCTCTGGATTTAGGTATGGAAGGGCTTTCTATGACTTTAGGCTTTGCGGCTCAGGGTGATACAGCTTTGATGAATACCTATTTGGATTATTACATGCGTAATGCTAAGACGCCTTCTGATAATACAATATCAAAGGTTTCTATGTATTCGATGTTGATCAATAATTTGATGAGAACGAATACTAAATTAGCAATGCATTATTTGGATTACTGTTTGGCGTATTACCGTGATAGATTACAAAATCAGCCTAATCGTGAGGATCAAGCAAGATATTATCAGGTAATAGGTCACTATGCGGATATTCTAATCCGTGATAACAAATCCGAAGAAGCATTTCAATATTTGAAAACGGTTCAATACGAATTTTTGTCTTCGAAAAGAGAGTTTCCTGCATTTTTGCAATCTAGATTGTTGAATACGCATTTGTTGACAGAAAGATATGCTGATATTTTCCAATCTTTAGAAAAAGCGTATGTAAATGATGAGAAACTTCCAAAATTGGAATATCATTTGAAAAAGGCATACACAGCAAAAAATAAAGATTTAGCTTTATATGATAAGTATATTGATTCCCTAAATAAAGAAAAACATAATGCTTTCGTAGCATCCATCTTGAATTCTGCTATCAATAAACCGGCTCCTGATTTTGAATTGAAAGATGTAGACGGGAATCTTGTTAAGTTAGCAGATTTGAAAGGTAAAGTTTTGGTGCTTGACTTTTGGGCAACTTGGTGTGGACCTTGTAAGGCTTCATTCCCTATGATGCAAAAGGCAGTAAATAAATTTAAAGCTGATAAAGAAGTACAGTTTTTATTCATTCATACTTGGGATACAGCGAAAGATCCTGTGAAAGATGCGAAAGACTATGTGGTAACCAACGGATATACGTTCGAGGTACTAATGGATTTGAAAAACAAAACTACCAATCAAAGTGAAGTAGCGACTAAATTCAATGTGAAAGGTATTCCAGCTAAATTCATTATTGATCAAAAAGGTAATATTCGATTCCAAGCTTCAGGCTTTTCAGGCGATGAAGAGAAAGCTATAGATGAACTATCTCGCATGATAGATTTTGCTAAAAAGAATATATAGTATAATTGAAATAAATCTAATCTAAACCAAAGGCATAAGAACGCGTTCTTATGCCTTTTCCATTTTATAGGCTTTAGCTTTTTTCCTATCTTGCATATAAAAATATTTGATGATGAATAGAGTTTCTATTTTAACAGTTTTACTACTTATGAGTGCATCAGCAATGGGGCAACGTGCACCAGAGAAAAAGATTGAAAAATCTGTGTTGACGAATAAAATAAATGAATATTTAGCCAAAAGACCGATGAATGCCGAAGACTTATGGAAGTTAGGACGTGTATCTGCTGAAGGTCTTAGCGCCGATGGTTCGGTGTTGGTTTATGGAGTTTCTAATTATTCTTTTGAAGAGAATAAGTCGGAGAAAAACTTGTTTACGATTCCCCTAAAAGGTGGAGATGCCAAACCTTTTACTACAGATTTAGGTAGTGAAACGGTAATAGAAATTACATCTTCGGATGATGTAATTTATTTGTTCAAAGGTCAACTTTGGAAGAAAAATCTTAAAGGTGGTGCAGCTGTGCAATTGACAGATGTAAAAGAAGGCTTATCCGATGTCAAAATTTCCCCATACAAAAAGCATATTCTATTCAGTAAGCAAGTGCTTATCAATAAAAATCATAGTGTAGACAAATATGCAGATTTGTCCAAATCCAATATCTACATTTATGATGATCTGGATTATAGACATTGGGATACGTTTAATGATGGACGTTTCAATCATCCATTTGTTGCCACATATGATAATGGTAAAATTGGTGAGGCAGTAGATTTATTAGAAGGACAACCTTTCTATAGCCCAACTGCACCTTTTGGTGGGGCGGAGGATTTTGCATGGTCACCTGACAGCAAATCTGTGCTATATGTTTGCAAGAAGAAATTTGGTAAAGAATATGCCACAAGTACCAATACAGATATTTACCAATATGATTTAGCAACCAAGCAAACTAAAAATCTAACAGAAGGCATGTCAGGATACGATACTAATCCTACATTCAGCCCTGATGGAAAAAGATTTTCTTGGTTAAGCATGAAAACTGACGGGTATGAAGCTGACAAAAATGATATTATCATTCAAGATTTGGCATCAGGTGTAAAATTAAATTTGACAAGCCATTGGGATGAGACCGTAAATGCTTTCTATTGGAGTAAGGATGGTAAGAAAATCTATTTTGTTGCGCCTACACGTGGAACAGTTCAGTTATTTGAAGTGGACGTTCCAGCTAATTTGAATGTTCGCTCATTACCAAAAATCCAACAATTAAGTCAAGGACAATTTGATATTTCGGGGATAGTGGGAGAGACGAAAGAAGGGTTAGTTGTTACCTCTACTAAGATGACGCAAGCGACTGAAGTTTATTTGTTCAATTTCAAAAATAAAAACCTAACACAAATTACATCTGTAAACGATGCAAAATATGCTGGATTGAAAGAAACAAAAGTAGAGGGTCGTTTTACTAAGGCATCGGATGGTGCTGATTTATTCTCTTGGGTAATTTATCCGCCAGATTTTGATCCTACCAAAAAATATCCAACTTTATTATTCTGTCAAGGAGGTCCACAATCAGCGACTACGCAAGGCTATTCTTACCGTTGGAACTTCCAATTAATGGCTTCTCAAGGTTATATCGTGATTCTTCCAAACCGTCGAGGTATGCCAGGATGGGGAACTAAATGGAACCAAGATATTTCCAAAGATTGGGGTGGACAAGCTATTCAGGATTATTTGTCCGCTATTGATGATTTCAAAAAAGAATCATATGTAGACAATGATCGTATCGGAGCGATTGGTGCAAGTTACGGAGGTTATTCCGTATTTATGTTGGCTGGGGTGCATGAAGGTCGTTTCAAAACGTTTATTTCACACTGTGGTTTGTTTAATATGGAATCTTGGTACGGAACGACTGAAGAGTTATTCTTTGCGAATTATGATTTAGGAGGTCCTTATTGGGATAAAGCTAATGCAAAAACTTATCAAGATTTCAACCCGATCAAACATATCGATAAATGGAATACGCCAATTCTAATTTTCCAAGGAGGTAAAGATTACCGTGTACCCGTTGGCCAAGGACAAGAAGCTTTTCAAGTGGCACAATTGAAAGGTATTAAAAGTAGATTTGTGTATATGCCAGATGAAAATCACTGGGTACTTTCGGGACACAATGCGCAAGTCTGGCAACGTGAATTCTTTGGTTGGCTAAACGAAACATTATAGTTAATAAATGAAAAAAGTCTGAAGCGGGGAGCTTCAGACTTTTTTAACTAACCAATTATTAACCTAAATTATGAATTACTAGTATAACGTCTATATTTATGCCAATATTGTGGCTATATTATGATTTAACAAATTTTTAACAGTAATAGGTAATTATTGAAATTTATTAATGAATTAAGTATAAAAAAAAGTCTGAAGCGGGGAGCTCCAGACTTTTTAACTAACCAATTATTAACCTAAATTATGAATTACTAGTGTAACGTCTATTTTTATGCCAATGTTGTACTAAATAGTTGATTTAACAATTTGTTAACAAGTAGAAGACGTAACGATGACAATACCCTAAAAAAATAGCCTTGAGAAATTCT
>NZ_JAAKGQ010000090.1:0-3999 GCF_011043515.1 Sphingobacterium sp. SGL-16
AATTTCAAGCCCTTACTTATTTTATGAAGAAATTGGCTTATCTGCCAACTTTCGTACAAACAAATTATAGTTTTCATGCTTCTCTACATAAACTTCTTCACCTGCATCAATAAAACCATCTAAAGCGACAGCATCATACCACACGCCTTCTATTTCAATTTTGCCTGAAGGACGCAATACTGTACGCGCAGTACCATTCTTATTCAGGAGACTTACTTTGGGAACAGAAGAGGTATAGCCAGTTTCAGCACGCTGCTCATCTTGTAATACTAATCTTTTGAAAGCCGAAGATTGCATCAAATTTTTACCAAAAATGACCATCAACACTACCGACAATATCATGGAACCAATGACAATTATAAATGAATTCATTAAGAGACCTGGTTGAGTAATTTTAAAATCCAAAAAATCATTTGCCAACATGGAAAATGCTAAACCACAAAGTACTAAAATAATTCCTAAAATACCTGCCACACCAAAACCTGGTATAACAAAAACCTCTAAAGCCAGCAGTATTACTCCTAAAACAAAAATAGCAATCTCCCAATTATCCGCTAATCCTTGCAAATACAAAGGTGCAAAGAAAAGCGCTGAACAAATCACTGCAACGACCAAAGCCATTCCAATTCCTGGAGTTTGGAGCTCAAAGTATATTCCTGCAAAAATTCCCATAATCAAGATACCGCTTACCAGAGGATTCACTAAAAAACCAATAATGTGATCTACTACAGTTTTTTGATACGCCGATACTTTAGGTGCTGTCAAAGCAAGTTGCTGGTATACCTGTTGCTCATTTTTCACTTCCGCATTAGCCATATTAGCTTTCACAGCTTCGGAAGCGGTGAAAGTTATTACCTGTCCATCTTCTTTCCATTCAGGTAAGGATATTGATGGATCGACAAAAGCTTCTGCTATTTTTGGATCCCTACCTTTAGCCTCGGCTGTAGCACGCATCAAGCCTCGCATATATGACTGGTATTTTTCAGGCATCACCTCCCCTTGTGGATTGACAACACTGGCTGCACCCATCGATGAACCAGATTGCATATAGATATAATCGGAGGCTAAGGATATTAATGTACCTGCGGAAGCAGCATTATTATTGATATAAACTATAGTCTTAAGCTTTGAATTAAGCAACAATGTCCGAATGGAATCGGCAAAATTCACTGCGCCACCAAACGTATTCATTTCGATCAAAAAGTAATCAGCTTGCTCGCTAAGTGCTTGTTCATGAGATTTTTTGATAATTCGCCAAGCATTAGGTCCCACATCTTCTTTTAGTTCTGTTTTGAAAACAGATTGTGCGTGCGACACGAAACCTAGAATTAAAAACGCAAATAAAAGAATAGTTTTAGTAAATTTGTGTAGCATATTTTCCGAGCATTGGTATGATTAAATATACGATAAATAAAGCATTTGAAAGAAATTTTCCCTACCCAATATGGAAGATTGAAGTCGACTGCGCCCATGCTCAATTAGCTATAGAAAGCCGTAATCCTGATAGCACGCTTCCACATTTTACTGTATTGAATTTTGATGGCAGTGTTCGTTTAGAAGAATTTGAAGTAGATGCCAGAGAGTGGACGTTGGAAGATATTCAAGGTGATTATTTGATTCTGAAACGGTACGGAGATTATTCGCCTATTCAGGCAGGTATTCAAGTCATTCATATTCCGTCAAAAAGCTCTTTGTATACGTTTATGGAATATGTGATCAAAGATGTGTACCAAAATACCATCCATGCCTTCCATAGATCGATCCCTGCTGGACTAATTTTTTACATTGACATAGCTACAGGAGAAATATCAAACCAAAAAAATTTGAATAATGAATTTCCGTTACGCGAAATACATTATCCATTGCCTTATCAAGGCACTTTACCTTCCTTTATCAAGAATCTAACTATTATTGATCAGATTTGGCTTCAGCCTTATCGTGATTTATTTTTGTGGTCTTACCACACACAAATAGCCGACAAATACAATCTTAACCTTTCATTATCCTCTAGACATGAATTATATGACAGTAAAATAATACTTGAAGATCTGGATAAATTAATCCCTCAACCTTATTTTATAGTCAAAGAGCATATTTTCTTTTTATCAAGTAATAAAATGAAAATTTCCTCGTATTTAGTATAATTGTAAGATATGAATCAGAGAAAGACTATTAAAACGTATCATAAATTAACCTTTTTATTTGTTTTGGGATTATCGATACCAGCATTGGGAAATGCGAAATCTATGGATTTGACGGTAAATACAACTTTAGAAATTCGTTTGGATTCTGTTGGAACAGAAAACATCAATGGTAAAAGATATGTAATTCACAAATTAGCCGCAAAAGAAACTTATTACCAACTAAGCCGTATCTATGGTGTTCCGGTTAATGAGATTATGGAAGCCAACAATAAGAAGAGTTTACGTATAGGAGATTTGGTACGCGTACCTCGGGGTGCAGCCGTAGAAACTCGTCCTATTCTTCCGACATCAAGCTCTAATAATACAACACCTACTAATAAAAATAACGCGCCTGTATTAATCAATCCAAATGATATTACAGAGTATAAGGTAGGGAAAAGTGAAACTTTATTTGCTATTTCAAGACGCTTTGGAATTTCTGTTCCTGATATCAAACGCATGAATAATTTGACATCAGACAGTCTTCGAGAAGGTCAAATCTTAAAAATTCCGAATCACGCTTTACCTGTTGAAGTTCCGGAAGTGGTAGAAATACAACCTATACAAGACGAAATAGAAGAAAACAACCCTATTGATGATTCGGCATTCAAACCTAATCGATACGGCATCCGTGAGACAAAAGAGAAAGGTGTAGGCGTATGGTTAAATGATTTGGAAAGCGATGATCATACCAGTTTGGCACTTCATAAGTCAGCTCCGATAGGAACTATATTAAAAATTACAAATCCTATGAATAGAAGTGTTACCTTTGCAAAAGTTGTCGGAAAATTTAACGACAATCATGACACACAAGGGGCAATAGTTATTCTATCAAAATCTGTAGCATCATCGATTGGGATCTTGGATAAAAGATTTCAAGTCGAAATCACTTATGGTGTACCCTTGAATTAAGAATTATTCATTAAATACATCAAATGGACAAACCATACGTAATTGGTATAGCTGGAAGTAGTGGATCTGGTAAGACATTTTTTCTTAAAAGTTTTTTAAATCATTTTGCGGAATCGGATATTACGTTAATCTCGCAGGATGATTATTATATCCCTGCAAACACAAAAACGCAAGAGGAAAACAGACTGTATAATTTTGATTTGCCAACAGCAATAGATCGTGACGCATTTTACAAAGACATCAAAGATTTATTTGACGGCAAAACGATTTTCAAAGAAGAGTACACGTTTAATAATCCTAATATTAAACCGCAAATGCTTGAAATCAAGCCTGCTCCGATTTTGATTGTTGAAGGTTTATTTATCTTTCACTATACAGAAGTAAACGATTTGTTGGATTATAAGATTTTCTTGGATGCCAATGAGGATGTTGCTTTAGAACGTCGTTTGAAAAGAGATTTATTGGAGCGTGGGTACGATCATGACGATGTGATGTACAAATGGGTAAACCATGTTGTACCATCGTATAATACTTATCTCCTACCATACAGAGAGACTACGGACAAAGTTATTATTAATAATACCGATGAGCCTGCAGTAATCAACTCTGCTACAGAACTAATCTCGCAAGAAGTTAGAGAAAAACTAGAATTATTTTAATTTAAACTCATTCTAAATAGCTATCTTTGTAGTATGAGCATGCAAAGTGAGTTGAATCAAGACAATAATCTTATTTTAGATATAAAAGAATCAGCAAAAGGATTTAATCCCTTTGCTGATTTTTCATGCTGTGCCCTAAAGAAATGCTGTAAAAAATATAAGAAGGGAAAGCGTTGTAAAAAGTGTCCAGATAGGTAGGTTAATGTTGGCTTCCCAAAGCGCTACATTTATCAAAACTTACCGAG
>NZ_JAAKGQ010000091.1:0-3366 GCF_011043515.1 Sphingobacterium sp. SGL-16
TTTTATTCGTTTTTTAAATCTAATGTAATTTCGAAATTACTTTAGAGTAGACTTTAACAAGCGCAAAACCAGCTATTCCTAGCCCTAACATGCCCATTACAGCTACAGTTGGATCATCAAATAAGTGTATCATAATTCATCGGTTTCATTAATCCTAATATATAAATTTTGCAAATGAAATAAAGAAATTATTTTAATTTTTATTAAGTTTGTAGAAATGAGACTACTAGTTTATTTTGTGTGTTTAATGTTCACCTTTGTATCATTAGGTGGAAACATTTATTTGCACAAATGTAAAGATGCAACCTTGCTAAGTCTCTACGAAAAGGTCGACACAAAAAGTTGTCCTTTTTGCGAGAAGCATCATAAATCCGATCACGAAAAAGATGATCACTGCGAAGGTGAATGCTCAGATTCTATATTAAAGATTGACCAATTAACGGACAAGAACTTTAATGCCAATCAAATATTATTTACGCAAATTTCTCCAGCAATAATCCCTTTATTGTGGATTGTAAACATTATAACTCCTACTGCTGATATAAATCATCCGCAAAATATAGATTATTTATATTCTAGTACGGATTCTTCACCACCTATATACATCCAAAACTGTATTTTTAGAATTTAGGATTTTCTATTATTTAATAGTTTTAATATCAACCATTCAGGTTGAGCTTATAATTTTATTGACTTAATAATAGAAAACACATATGAAACTTTATATAAAGTTGATTTTTATCGCACTTTTTACAGTGCTAACTACCAACATATTTGCCCAAACCGATAGTACAGCTACTTTTGAAGTTTCTGGAAATTGTGGAATGTGTAAATCTAGAATTGAAAAAGCCGCTAAACTTACTGGTGTCGAGAGTGCCATATGGAACATCGAAGACCATAAAATTACTGTAAAATATAATTTTAGTAAAGTAAAGCTAGCTTCTATTCAACAAGCTATTGCGCAAGCAGGCCATGATACACCTTTATTCCAGGCTCCGGATGAGGTATATAATAAATTACATGAATGTTGTGAATATGAACGCATGGGAGAAAATCACACCACGCACGAACATAATGGTGACGATGATCATGACCACGATCACGATGCTCATGCCAAAGAGAACGGGACTGATAACCATGAAGAGGATCATAACCATGAACATATTATAACTGGTGTAGTAGTAAATGAGGACAATAAAGCATCATTGACCCCTATCTCTAATGTGAACGTAAAATGGTTAGAAGGACCAAAAGCACAGGTTACCTCTAATGAAAATGGGGTATTCAAAATCAAACACGATAAAGGGAATAAACACCTTGTATTTTCTTATGCTGGAATGCAGCCTGATACGATTGAAGTAAAAAATTTGCATGAAGTTTTAGTGGTTCATGCTCAAAATAATGTGCTCTCAGAAGTAGTCGTATCTCGTCGCAAAAAATCAAGTTATATTAATGCTCTTTCGGCTAATAGAGCCGAAATTCTTACAGCTCAAGAATTATTCAAAGCAGCGTGTTGTGATTTAAGTGAAAGTTTCGAGACAACAGTTTCTGTTGACGTTGTAAGCAATGATGCTGTAACTGGAAGTAAACAAATTCAATTGTTAGGTTTGAGTGGGATTTATACGCAATTGACAGTGGAAAATCTTCCTGGTCCTCGTGGATTTGCTACTCCGCTGGGCTTAAACAGTATTGCAGGAACTTGGATAGAATCCATTGATATCAGTAAAGGTATTGGTTCCGTGGTGAATGGATATGAAAATATGGCTGGTCAAATCAATGTGGAATTGAAAAAACCGCATAATTCTGAGAGACTATTTTTCAATGCTTATGCTAATAATATGGGTCGAACCGATGTTAATTTAAATTTAGCGCAAAAAATTAATGATCACTGGTCAGTAGGACTATTATTGCATGATAATTTCATGTACAATAAAAACATGAATTTCAGTGATAATGGCTTCCGAGATATTCCCGTTGGAAATTTGTTCTCTGGTATTAATAGATGGCATTATGAAAATGGAAAAGGTACTATAGCTCAATTCGGCATAAAATATCTAAAAGATGACCGTACTGGTGGCCAAGTGAACTTCGATAAGAGTAGAGATAAAGGTAAAACTGACATCTATGGATTAGGATTTGACAATGAACGAATTGAAGGTTTTGCTAAAATTGGGTATGTTTTTCCGCAGAACAGATTAAGAAGCATTGGTTTACAATTATCCGCCTCCAATTACAAACAAGACAGCTATTTCGGCCTTCGTAATTACAATAGCGAACAAACTAATGGATACGCGAATTTGATATTTCAAGACATCATTGGCTCTGTAACTCATAAGTATAAGGTAGGAGCTTCAATGACTTATGATAAATACAAAGAGGATATCGAATCAAACAATTTTGATAGAATAGAAACTGTATCAGGATTATTTGCTGAATATACATTCAGTCCTTCTGAAAATTTTGATATGGTATTAGGATTACGCGAAGATTATAATTCGCTGTACGGCTGGTTTACCACACCGCGATTGGTGGCAAGATATAATCCTTTTACAGGTAATACTATTCGATTCAGTACAGGAAGAGGGCAACGTACCGCGAATATTTTTGCAGAAAATATGAGCATTTTGGCTTCGTCACGTACATTAGATTATGCTGCCTTAAAAAACAACCAAGATGCTTATGGGTTAAGACCTGAAGTATCGTGGAATACAGGAATTACCATTGATCAAAATTTCCAATTATTCGGACGTGAATCTGGAGTTTCCGTTGAATTATTTCATAATAACTTCCAAAATCAAGTCGTGATTGATTGGGAAAATCCTCGTACCGTTTCGATTTATAATTTGGATGGTAAGTCGTATTCAAATAGTTTGCAAGCTGAATTCCGATTCATGCCAGCTCCTCACTTTGAAGCCCGCATGGCCTACAGATTATTGGATGTGCAAACTGATTATAAGGATGGAAAATTACAAAAACCACTTACAGCCAAACACAGAGGTTTTGTAAATTTGGCCTACAACCTACATAGTGGTTGGAGTTTTGATTATACATTCAATACTGTTGGTCCGAAAAGATTGCCTTCTACATCAGCTAACCCTTCAGCATATCAGCTGGCAAATTATTCGAATGCATACATAACAATGAATGCACAAATCAGCAAAAGCTTTGGTGCAGATAAGAATTTCACCATTTATGTAGGCGGAGAGAACCTAACGAACAAATTTCAAAAAGATCCTATCTTAGCGTTTGATCAACCGTTCGGGCAATATTTTGACACGAACTTATTGTGGGGACCAATTACGGGTAGAATGTTCTATACAGGTATTCGTTATCACATCAAATAATAAAATAAAAGGAGGCTTAAGC
>NZ_JAAKGQ010000092.1:0-2911 GCF_011043515.1 Sphingobacterium sp. SGL-16
CTACAAACTTACGATGACGATTTAAACGTTCTTAAAGAATTATAATTCAAGAATACCCTAAGGTCTTTACATTTTAGAGAACTGTCGCCTCACAAATTTTTCGCGAAAATGTAGGGATGGGAATCCGTTGTTGCGAAAGTTTTAAGCGACACGGTTTTGCTTCCTTTTGACAAGACAAAAGGAAGAGCCCCTCGCGGCTTGAGCGAGACTGTTTTCATTTAGACTGCTATCTTCGCTGTGTTGTTCATTCACACCTAGAATTCAGTTCATATCTTTTAATTCTCTTGGTGTATGAGTTTATATCGAATAGTCAATTTCAAAAAGTAAAAAATAATTGTATACCTGAAAATTATATCTTATCTTTGCAACTCATTAAAGAAAATTAAATAAATAACAATGTACGCAATAGTAAGTATAGCAGGACAGCAATTTAAAGTTGCAAAAGACCAATATCTTTTTGTACACCGTTTACAAGGAGATGAAGGCGCTAGTATTGAATTTGACACAGTATTGTTGGCAGAAGATGGCGGCAAAATCACTGTAGGTGCTCCAAGCATCGCAGGTGCTAAAGTTTCAGCAACGATTTTGTCTCATTTAAAAGGTGATAAAGTTATCGTTTTCAAGAAAAAACGTCGTAAAGGCTACAAAAAGAAAAACGGTCACCGTCAACAATTCTCTAAAATCCAGATCACTGGTATCAGTTTATAATCGAATTTTTAATCAGACGACAGTCTTAAATTAAGATAAAGAAATGGCACACAAAAAAGGTGCGGGTAGTTCTAAGAACGGCCGTGAGTCACACAGTAAGAGATTAGGTATCAAAATTTTTGGTGGTCAAAAAGCTATCGCTGGTAACATCATCGTACGTCAACGTGGAACAGTTCACAATCCAGACGCTAACGTAGGTATCGGTAAAGACCACACTTTGTTTGCTTTAGTAGACGGTACAGTAGTTTTCCGTAAAAAAGCTAACAACAAATCTTACGTTTCAGTAGTTCCTGCTGAGCAAAACTAAGATTGCCTAACAATATCACAAAGCCGCTAAGTTACTTGGCGGCTTTTGTTTTTTGAAGGGATATATGTGAATTATCCCTCATATTTTAACCCGAGGCTATTTCAGATTTTTGACAAGGTCCTCACAATAAATTACATGAAGACTTTCAAAGATTTAAAAGTTAGTGCGCCTATTTTGGATGCACTGGAAAAACAAGGTTACCAAAATCCTACGCCTATTCAAGAGCAGGCAATTCCTGAAGTATTAAAAGGTAAAGATTTATTAGGCTGTGCACAGACCGGTACAGGTAAGACAGCAGCATTCTCTATTCCTATTCTACAATTACTGAATAATTTCAAACCCAAAGAACATAAACGCGGAACGATTCGTTCGTTGATTTTGACGCCTACGCGTGAGTTGGCGATTCAGATTGATGAATCTATTGAGGCGTATGGTGAAAACCTAAAGCTGAAACACGCTGTAATTTTTGGAGGTGTAAACCAATTCAATCAAGTACAACAAATCCGTCAAGGTGTCGATATCTTAGTCGCTACGCCAGGACGTTTATTGGATTTGGTATCCCAAAAAATCGTTTGGTTGGATAAGATTGAGATTTTGGTGTTGGACGAAGCGGATAGAATGTTGGATATGGGATTTATCCATGACGTAAAACGCGTTTTATCTCTAGTCCCTGAGAAAAGACAAACGTTATTTTTCTCGGCGACCATGCCTAAACAAATTCAAGCTTTAGCGGATTCTATTTTGCGCCATCCAGTAAAAGTAGAAGTAACGCCTGAGTCTACAACGGCAGAAACAATTCAACAGACTTTATATTATATCGAAAAAGCAAATAAGCCTAAGGCGTTATTGCAATTGTTGAATACCCGTGTTGATGACAGCGTATTGGTTTTTGCTCGTACCAAACATGGTGCTGACCGTTTGGTGAAATTGTTGCACAAGAATGAAATTACAGCGGCTGCTATTCACGGTAACAAATCCCAAAATGCGCGTCAAAATGCGTTAGAAGCATTCAAGAAAAAAGAAATAAAAGTCTTAGTAGCTACAGATATTGCTGCTCGTGGAATTGATATCGACTTGTTGCAGTATGTGATTAACTACGAGATTCCAAATATGCCTGAATCGTACGTACACCGTATTGGTCGTTCGGGCAGGGCAGGAGCATCTGGTTTTGCGATATCGATGTGCGATGTAGAAGAAATTCCATACATTAAGGATATTCAATATACAATAGGTTTTGAATTACCTGTAGAAGTGATGGAAGGATTGAGTATGTCTCCTCAGTTTGTGCAGAAAAATCAATTCGCAGCTTCTCAAGGCAAAGGCAAAGGCAAAAATGGAGGCGCCAAAGAGCAACCGAAAGAAGGTACAAAACCTGACTATCGTCATAAAAAGAAAACAAAACCTACGAGTAAAGAACGTAGAAGAAAGCAAGCCGGAAATTCTGCTGGTGGAGGTTCTAGAACAAGATAAAAGTAAAAGGGAAGCGAAAGCTTCTTTTTTTTATAAAAAAGAAGTATATAGGGATAAATTCTTAAACGTTATTTTTAAGTTTTTTGAAACAATTAATAAATTCCTATATTTAATTCTTATCTCTTTGCAAAGAATTAGATAAGAATTAAAACCAATATTAACTAATGAAGAACTTATTTTATCTACTTATCCTGCTATTTATCTTATTAGGGTGTAGCAAATCTGGAACATGTTATTATGATGGAAAAATTCTAATAAGCGGACCAAAAGGTGGGTGTTATTATAATAATAATAGTGGCAATAAAGTATACGTTGATCGTTCTTTCTGTAATTGCAATTAACGCATTATGAAAAAAATGTACCTAATCTACTTAATTGTATTTATTACTATTTCATGTAGAGTAGAAAACTTCTATAATGTAACTA
>NZ_JAAKGQ010000093.1:0-2854 GCF_011043515.1 Sphingobacterium sp. SGL-16
TATCGAATTAGGCTCATCAAGCGAAGTAAAATCAATGGTTTATTTAGCTGAAAGGTTAGAATATATTAATCATACAAAAGCCACTGAACTTAATCAACAATGTACTGAAATATCTAAAATCATCACTGGTCTAATTAAATATTTAAAATCAACTGGTAACTGACTACAGACAACTAAAATACAACTAAACATGACAACATTAGAAATAGGCGCAAAAGCTCCAGAAATAATTGCAAAAAATCAAAAAGGTGAAACCATAAACCTATCGGATTTCCTTGGAAAGAAAGTAATCTTATACTTCTACCCAAAAGATAATACGCCGGGCTGTACAACTGAAGCGTGCAATTTCAGAGATAATTATCAATTCTTATTGGGCAAAGGATTTGAAGTATTAGGAGTAAGTATTGACAACGAGCAATCACATCAAAAATTCATTGCAAAATTTGAATTACCATTCAACTTATTAGCGGATGAAGACCAAAAAATCGTTAACGACTATGGTGTTTGGGTAGAGAAAAATATGTACGGTAAAAAGTATATGGGTACTGCCCGTACGACGTTTGTCATTAACGAAGAAGGAGTAATTGAACATATCATCAAGAAGGTAGATAATAAGAATGCGTCTCAACAAATTTTGGACTTATACGAAGCCAAATAGCTGTTGATTTTTGACGTAGAATTTTATACTTTTACCCCTTATGAGCAAACAAACAGACGACTTTTTCAAAAACATTATATCACACGCTAAAGAATACGGTTTTGTATTCCCTTCAAGTGAGATTTATGACGGTTTGAGTGCCGTATACGATTACGGACAATTAGGTTCAGAACTAAAAAATAACCTGAAGACATATTGGTGGAAATCCATGGTGCAGTTGAATGAAAACATTGTAGGTATCGATGCTGCAATCTTCATGCACCCTACGACTTGGAAAGCTTCTGGGCACGTAGATGGATTCAATGATCCAATGATCGACAACAAAGATTCTAAAAAACGTTACCGTGCAGATCAATTGATTGAAGATAAAATCGATCGTTATGAAAAAGACGGTAAAACAGATAAAGCAGCTCAATTACAAAAAGATTTAGATGATGCATTAAATGCAGATGATTTAGTGCGTTTGAAAACAATTATTGAGGAGCATAATATTGTATGCCCTATTTCGGGCACAAAAAACTGGACTGACGTACGTCAATTCAACTTGATGTTTGCTACGCAAATGGGCGCAATGGCTGATGGTGCTGAGCAAGTTTACTTACGCCCGGAGACAGCACAAGGTATTTTTGTTAACTTTTTGAATGTTCAAAAAACCGGAAGAATGAAGATTCCTTTTGGTATCGCTCAAATCGGTAAAGCATTCCGTAACGAGGTAATTGCTCGTCAATTTATCATGCGTATGCGCGAATTCGAACAAATGGAAATGCAATTCTTTGTACGTCCAGGTTCGGAAATGGAATGGTACAACAAATGGAAAGAAACACGTTTAAAATGGCATTTGGCATTAGGAGCCGATGCTGCAAAATACCGTTACCACGATCACGCTAAATTGGCGCACTATGCTAATGCAGCTGTAGATATCGAGTATGAATTCCCATTTGGTTTCAAAGAAGTGGAGGGTATCCACTCTCGTACTGACTTCGATTTGAAGCAACACCAAGAATATTCAAAACGCAAAATGCAGTATTTCGATCCTGAGATCAACCAAAATTACATTCCTTATGTAATCGAGACTTCGATTGGATTGGATCGTTTATTCTTGACTGTATTGGCAAATTCATTGGTTCACGAAGATCTTTCGACAGAAGAAAAACAAGATTCACGTGTGGTGTTGAAATTCCACCCTGCTATCGCTCCAGTGAAAGCGGCTGTATTACCATTGACTAAGAAAGATGGTCTTCCAGAAAAAGCACGTGAAATCATGGCAAAATTGAAATTGGATTACAACATTCAATACGACGAGAAAGACGCTATAGGTAAACGTTACCGTCGTCAAGATGCTATCGGTACACCGTACTGTATTACTGTAGATCACCAATCATTAGAAGACAATATGGTTACTATCCGTCACCGTGATTCTATGGAACAAGAACGTGTAGCTATCGAAGATTTAAGCCGTATTATCGGAGAGCGTGTTAGCTTAACAAGCTTGTTAGCACAACTAGCATAATAGAGATTTCTCTACAAGATAAAGATTAAAGAGTAGCATAATTGCATATGCTACTCTTTTTATTTTTTATATTTGTGTTAAATTTTTTAGCATCAAATAGCTAAAAATAAATACACAAACGAAATGAAAACTCTAAAAGTTATAGCCCTCACCGCATTAGTTGCAATTTCAGGTATCGCAAAAGCCCAACAACCAGTCCAAACAAATACATCTATCGAATCAACTAAGCCTGATACGATTACCCCTACTGTACTTACAGAAGAACAAAAACGTCTACAGGAAGAAGCGCTATTAAAAGCTAGTTTGGAAGCTCAAAAGGCTGCCCAAAAAGCAGAGAAAGAAAGATTAAAAGCCGAAAAAGAACTAAAAAAACGTCAAAAGGAAGTTGAAAAGCAAGCTAAAAAACTTCAAAAGCAACAAAAAGCACTTGAAAAAGCAACTAAAAAATTTGATAAAGCTTTAATAAAAGCAAACAAGCTGGAAAACAATATCAAAAAGCAAACTGCTAAAATTGAAAAATTAGAAGATGCTTTAGATAAAAAAATTCGTAGAAATCGAATTTCTGATATCGACAGAGAAAAAGAAATTATCAAAATCAGTAAAGAGCAAATTAAATTGAAAGAACTAGAACAAGACTTTGAGAAGGCAGAAAGAGATGTTAAGAAATTAAGATAACAAAAAAGGGG
>NZ_JAAKGQ010000094.1:0-2802 GCF_011043515.1 Sphingobacterium sp. SGL-16
AGCCCCGTACAGGTAAGCAATACAGCGCTAGTGGTATCCTGAGTAGGGCGGGACCGGAGGAATCCTGCTTGAATCTGCCAGCACCATCTGGTAAGGCTAAATACTCCTGAGAGACCGATAGTGAACCAGTACTGTGAAGGAAAGGTGAAAAGAACCCCGAACAGGGGAGTGAAAAGAACCTGAAACCGTGTACTTACAAGCGGTTGGAGCAGGGTGATCCTGTGACAGCGTGCCTTTTGCATAATGAGCCTACGAGTTACTCTTTACTGGCAAGGTTAAGTGATTCAGTCACGTAGCCGCAGCGAAAGCGAGTCTGAATAGGGCGCAGAGTCAGTAGAGGTAGACGCGAAACCTTGTGATCTACCCTTGGGCAGGTTGAAGGTTGGGTAACACCAACTGGAGGACCGAACCGATAAACGTTGAAAAGTTTCCGGATGACCTGAGGGTAGGGGTGAAAGGCCAATCAAACTGGGAAATAGCTCGTACTCCCCGAAATGTTTTTAGGAACAGCGTCGATATATAGTCTTATAGAGGTAGAGCTACCGATTGGGTGCGGGGGAGTCAAATCCTACCAAATCCAGACGAACTCCGAATGCTATAAGATATGATCGGCAGTGAGGCTTTGGGTGCTAAGGTCCAAGGCCGAGAGGGAAAGAACCCAGACCATCAGCTAAGGTCCCCAAATGTAGTCTAAGTTGAACTAACGAGGTCCGGTTGCCCAGACAGCTAGGATGTTGGCTTGGAAGCAGCCATTCATTTAAAGAGTGCGTAACAGCTCACTAGTCGAGCGACCGGGCGTGGATAATAAACGGGCATCAAGATTACTACCGAAGCTATGGATTACATCATACGATGTACTGGTAGGGGAGCATTCTATCGTCGGTGAAGCACTATGGTGATGTAGTGTGGAGATTATAGAAAAGCAAATGTAGGCATAAGTAACGATAAGGCGGGTGAGAAACCCGCCCACCGAAAGACTAAGGTTTCCTGATCAACGCTAATCGGATCAGGGTTAGTCGGGGCCTAAGGCGCAACCGAAGGGTGAAAGCCGATGGACAACTGGTTAATATTCCAGTACTTTTATATACTGCGATGTGGTGACGGAGTAGTGACACTGCCGCCAGCTGACGGAATAGCTGGTTAAAAGGCGTAGGTATTAGGACCGTAGGCAAATCCGCGGACCTAGCTGAAACCCAATAGTACTGCAAACCTTCGGGAGCGCAGATAGAGCAGGTAATCAGACTTCCAAGAAAACCCGCTAAGCTTCAGGTATATAAAACCCGTACCGTAAACCGACACAGGTAGTCGAGGAGAGAATCCTAAGGTGCTCGAGTGAGTCATGGCTAAGGAACTCGGCAAAATGGCCCTGTAACTTCGGGAGAAGGGGCGCTGTCTCTGAGAGGAGCAGCCGCAGTGAAAAGGCCCAGGCGACTGTTTAGCAAAAACATATGGCTTTGCAAAATCGAAAGATGAGGTATAAGGCCTGACACCTGCCCGGTGCTGGAAGGTTAAGAGGGGATGTTAGTCGCAAGGCGAAGCATTGAATCGAAGCCCCAGTAAACGGCGGCCGTAACTATAACGGTCCTAAGGTAGCGAAATTCCTTGTCGGGTAAGTTCCGACCTGCACGAATGGTGTAACGATCTGGGCGCTGTCTCAGCCATGAGCTCGGTGAAATTGTGGTATCGGTGAAGACGCCGATTACCCGCAACGGGACGGAAAGACCCCATGAACCTTCACTATAGCTTAACATTGAAATTGGGTACAGGATGTGTAGGATAGGCGGGAGTATGTGAAGCGGATTCGCCAGGATTCGTGGATACAACCTTGAAATACCGCCCTTTCTGTATTCGGTTTCTAACTCCGCAGAGCGGAGGACATTGTTTGGTGGGTAGTTTGACTGGGGTGGTCGCCTCCAAAAAGGTAACGGAGGCTTTCAAAGGTAAGCTCAGTACGCTTGGTAACCGTACGTGGAGTGCAATGGCAAAAGCTTGCTTGACTGTGAGGCCTACAAGCCGAGCAGGGTCGAAAGACGGACATAGTGATCCGGTGGTTCTGTATGGAAGGGCCATCGCTCAAAGGATAAAAGGTACTCTGGGGATAACAGGCTGATCTCCCCCAAGAGCTCATATCGACGGGGAGGTTTGGCACCTCGATGTCGGCTCGTCACATCCTGGGGCTGGAGAAGGTCCCAAGGGTTGGGCTGTTCGCCCATTAAAGTGGCACGCGAGCTGGGTTCAGAACGTCGCGAGACAGTTCGGTCCCTATCTGTTGTGGGCGTTGGAAGTTTGAGTGGATCTGTCCTTAGTACGAGAGGACCGGGATGGACTGACCGCTGGTGAACCAGTTATGCCGCCAGGTGTACGGCTGGGTAGCTACGTCGGGAATAGATAAGCGCTGAAAGCATCTAAGTGCGAAACTAGCCACGAGATGAGACTTCCTTATAGGGTCGTAGCAGATGACTACGTTGATAGGCTACAGGTGTAAAGGTTGAGAGACCAAAGCTGAGTAGTACTAATAGCCCGAAGCTTTCCAATGCGGATAGAATCTGTTGTCTTCTTCTTACGTTCTATTTTTTCTTTCAATAGTATGTCAATTAGTACAGAGTATGGAGAATTGAGTACAGAGTATACATACTCACTACGCAATACACATTACTCACTACTAACAAAAACTTTGGGTGCCTATATCGGCGGTGTTCACCTCTTCCCATTCCGAACAGAGCAGTTAAGCCCGCCCGAGCCGATGGTATTGCCGTAACAGGTGGGAGAGTAGGTCGGTGCCTTCTTTTATTAAACAACAAA
>NZ_JAAKGQ010000095.1:0-2692 GCF_011043515.1 Sphingobacterium sp. SGL-16
TATATATTGTTAACAGCTAATATTATAAATATCGTAAAAATCAAATAATATTTTATCATATTTATAATATTAAAAACAATAACCAACTATAAATTTTTATTTTAATAAAATTACACCATGCAAAAGTTATTGGAAACATTGAACCAAAAAACTGAAAAGCTCTTTTTAGGCGGAGGAATTAATAAAATTCAAAAGCATAAGGAGAAAGGAAAAATGACAGCTTGGGAACGAATAATATATCTTTTGGATGAAAATAAACCATATACCGAAATTGGAATTTTTGCAGGTGATAATATGTATGAGGAGCATGGAGGATGTCCTAATGCTGGAGTAGTAGTAGTTTTGGGATATGTACAAAATAAGCTTTGTATTATAGTTTCTAATGATGCTACTGTTAAAGCAGGAGCTTGGTTTCCCATTTCTGGCAAAAAAAATCTTCGCGCACAAGAAATAGCTATGGAAAACCATTTACCCATCATATACTTAGTTGATTCTGCAGGTGTTTATCTTCCTATGCAAGAAGAAATTTTTCCCGACAAAGAACATTTTGGTCGCATATTTCGTAATAATGCTAAAATGTCCTCAATGGGGATTCCACAGATTGCAGCAATAATGGGTTCTTGCGTAGCGGGAGGAGCTTATTTGCCTATTATGTCTGATTATGCGTTGATCGTAGAAGGTACTGGTTCTGTTTTCTTAGCAGGATCCTATTTGGTAAAATCTTCTATAGGGGAAGTTATAGATAACGAAACTTTGGGAGGTGCTACTACACATACAGAAATATCTGGTGTAGTTGATAATAAATATCCTGACGATGCCTCTTGTCTCAATGCCATCAAAAATATTATAGAGAAAATAGGAGAGAATCCAAAAGCTGGTTTTTCTAGAATTGAACCTAAATTATCCAAATTAACTCCTGAATCTATTTATCAAAATTTACCTGATGATAGATTAAAGCCTTATAATATGCTTCAAATTTTAGATGCTATTGTAGATGAAGGTACTCTGGAAGAATATAAGAAGGATTATGGGAAAACTTTGATGTGTGCTTTAGCTCGAGTGGATGGTTGGGCTGTAGGTATCGTGGCAAATCAACGTGAAATTGTAAAAGCGAAGAAACCTGGTGGAACCCAAGAAATGCAGATGGGAGGGGTTATTTATTCAGATTCAGCGGATAAAGCAGCGCGTTTTATTATGAACTGCAACCAACAAAAGATTCCGTTGGTATTTTTCCAAGATGTAACAGGATTTATGGTTGGTTCTCGTTCAGAACATGGCGGAATCATCAAAGATGGGGCAAAAATGGTGAATGCTATGGCTAATTCCGTCGTTCCCAAATTTACTTTTATTATAGGCAATAGCTACGGAGCAGGGAATTATGCGATGTGTGGTAAAGCCTATGACCCACGATTAATCTATGCTTGGCCAACAGCACAAATGGCTGTTATGAGCGGTGCTTCTGCTGGAAAAACCTTATTGCAAATACAAGAAGCTACGCTAAAAGCTAAAGGTGTAACCTTATCTCAGGAAGAAAAACAAATCCTCTTGAAAGAGATAGAAGATAAATACAATGAGCAACTAAGTCCATATTATGCAGCAGCCCGACTATGGGTGGATGGTGTCATTGATCCAAAAGATACACGTAAAATAATTTCAATGGGTATTGAAGCTGCTAATCATAATGCGGATATACCGAGATATAATGTGGGAGTGATACAGACCTAATAAATCTTGTTGAATTCTAATGATTATTTGCACTTGCTTAAGTGCATTCGCAATGAAGTAGAGAAAAGTCGGTATTGCGGAAGAGGAACGATGAATCAATCCCTAAAATTTATAGATTCTTCCTTCATCAGAATGACAATTTTTTTTTAACTTTTTCTATTGAGCAATAGCTAAAAATATAACTGCAAGAATATAACATTTTGAAAAATACTTACCCGATGTAGCAAAACTTATTTTTTTACGTTATAACTGTTACTAAACAACTAATTATGAAAATTATTACTAAGATCACTACTCCAATTTGTTTACTTATCTTTTTAATTACGTCATGCAAAAAAGATGAAGTTTCTTTGCCTCTTACTAAAACTTCATTTGTTGGTTCTTTTCAAGCTACGGAAACGAATAACAATTTTATATCCGAAAATATTACCCTATTCTTAAATCATGATAATACGTACTCTATGTCAAATCCTAAGTCTTTATCTCTTCCAATAGAAAAACCTCTCTATAATATAGTAGATGGCTCAGGTAAATACACTATAGAAAACAATACTATCACTTTCCAAGATACATTAACTAGAACTCTTCAAGCTATGTATCCATACTATTTATCTGGAAAATATAAGTATCATTTTGATGGCGATAATTTGCATCTAGAACAAGAAAATTCAAATTCTGGAATTAAATATAAATTAGAATTGCGAGCTCATAAAAATTTTAAAAATTAAATACATAATATATTGCTAAATACTCCGCTAAACAATCTGGATTACGCATAATATCTTTGGAGACTGTTTTTTCTAAAGAAACACCTGAAAAAATCTTCTTAACAGGTATTTCTAACTTCTTACCACTCAAGGTATAAGGAATGTCTTTTATTTGAAAAATACAATCCGGTACATGTCGTGGGCTATATTGCTTTCTTAAAATAACTTTTATTTGAGTTTGTATTTCCTCATTTAATTTT
>NZ_JAAKGQ010000096.1:0-2033 GCF_011043515.1 Sphingobacterium sp. SGL-16
TTTTGATTTGTATTTAATTATCTTTAACAAAGAAAGTATGTTTATTTTAAGAATTATCATTGATTTCATTACAACTATTCATTTTTAATTGGAACCTCCAATATTCCATCAAACAATAATTGCATTGGTTTATGATCAGTATATAAACTATCTTTTTTAAAGTTTAATGAAAAGCGTATACCAACTCTATTCGGTTCAGTTGATGTTGTGTAACTCATAAGTTCAAACGAGTTTATTTTTGTACTATCAATGCTATAAGCATTTTTAATGGATGCACAATGTTCGCAATTAGATTCAATCAATTTAGCTGAATAAAAATCCTGAATCCCCATTCTTTCAATATCTTTTTTGAATGCTATTGTTAAACGCTCGTTATTTTCCCCATAAGCAACTATGAATTGCATGCTATCAGGCGAGTGATAAAAACCATTTGCCGATTTAGCATTCCAAAAATTATTATCCTTAAAAACTCGGGATAAAAATTCTGAATCTTTTTGAATTTTATTTTCTTGTTTGCTACATCCAATTAATAATGACACCAAGCAAATTATTGATAAATACTTCATATGTAATTTTTTAATTTAACCTGTTATAACTTTCTCATTTTCTAATTTGATAACTTTTAATATCATCTTTAGGTTAAAGTTATAAATTTCCCACCAAATAGTGGGAAAATTATAAAGATTTTTACATCATTTTTTAATTAGAGAATAAACATGAATTTTTATTCTCTTTGATCAAAACCAAACTCTAGATTTAAGCAATAATTTGAAAGTTTGAATCTTACAATCCTTATTATGAAATCACGGAGAATTAGGTCCAGAAAGTAATTTTTGCATAGTATCTAATATCTTATCTTTTCCATTTTGGGTGGAGAAATCAATACCGCACATTGTACTTCCATTATTTTCTGAATGTAGAACCATATAGTAAATTGCAGAAATAAATATGGCCATCGTTGCTCGAACATCAATATTCTTTTCTTTTAATGATTCTTCTGCCTCCTGCAATATTTTTTCTCCCAAGACTTCTCTTTGGTCAGTCAAAACTCGTATTGTAGGATTTTTTTCACTAAGTCCCCATAAAACAATCTTCTGCATTTCTTCAGAATTTGAAAAATACTCTAGGTTATTTTTTAAAATTTCGAAAAGAGCTTTTTCATTGAAAGCTTTTCTGTCGGCACCATTATCTTCAATCTTTTGAATCTTCAATTCTTTCCAGTAGTCCACTTGATTCAAATATGCTGTCACCAATCCATCTAAACCACCAAAATAATCATAGATAGCTTTTTTCGAAACTCCTGAAACTCTTTCAATTTTATTGATCCTGATATTTTGAAATCCCTCTTTCACGATAACTTTTCCTACAGCATTTATTAATTTCTGTTTAGTCTTTTCCTTATCATAGAGAAGTTTTTGCTTCCCATTTGCTATATTATTGGATTTCATTTTTTGATTTTAATTTATAAAAAATAAATAAATAAAATTGAGGGTACTAAAAATTTTTAAATATGCAATAAACTTAAATAGTAATTATTCATTTAGATGATTTCCATTCAGATTGAGATTTCAAAATTCTTCGAAGTTTTAAAAAAAGTATTATACATTCAAACCTGTTCGAGCTTAACCACAAGATTTTCCATATCCTTACTAATTCTATTATCTAATAATTTCGCGTAATGTTGTGTTGTGCGGATATCGAGATGGCCAAGCATCTTGGAAACCGTTTCAATCGGAACTCCATTTGCGAGTGTAATCGTGGTAGCAAATGTATGCCTTGCAATATGGAAAGTCAGCTCTTTAGTTATTCCACACAAATCAGCAATTTCTTTGAGATAACTGTTCATTTTTTGATTGCTCAATATGGGTAATGATTGCCCGTAAGATTCACATGGTGGATAATCTCGATATGACTCTAGGATTTCAAGTGCTTTTGGAAGTATCGGAATAGAAGAAAGTGTATTCGTCTTTTGTCTGTTGATCTTTATCCATAATCGATTGTCAATCCCTATCTCAATATTTCGTTTGGTTAAT
>NZ_JAAKGQ010000097.1:0-1882 GCF_011043515.1 Sphingobacterium sp. SGL-16
TAAGTCCCAAACACGCCTTTACAGTGGGAAGTGTTAGCTTAGGACAAGGGTGTCCACCGCGAGGTGGAATCTGAAGGAAGTCTGAGGCAAAACCTCGGTCCGACGAACAGAAACTACATACAAGGCCGCAAGTGTTGGGTGAGGTTGCAAAACAAACCGAAGCCCTAAACTGTACGGAAGCACTATGGTAAATGTAGCGGATATATGAGGTGAAAGTTATTGTTCTTACCTGGGGAGATCTGACTAAACTCTGTCAAAGGTATACGCGAATGCCCGCGAAGAAACATATAGCAGAATAATAATGCTAGTATGCTTTAGTCAGAAGTCAGCAAAGGACATATTACCCTGTTTCTCTACTTTATACAGGGGAAGGTCTGAATGTTAGAATGGCAAAGGAACCAAGAATTTTATGACGAAGTGCTAAAAGCAGAACCACTTAAGAGAACTGCTTGCATGAGGGTAGGTCGGAAACTGATAGTAAAATGTAAGAGGAGCTTAGCTGAGTCGTGCAAACAATGGACACAATGCCTGAGGTTTTTTTTTTTTAGTAATACTATGTTGGAAGAGATATTACACATCCGAAACGTCAAACACGCAGTTGACCGTGTCATCTCTAATGGAGGCGCCAGCGGAGTTGATGGTATGCAGATCGATAATCTTCGTGACTACCTTAACACGCACTGGCAACACCTTCGGTCGGATATTCTCTCTGGCACTTACCGCCCCCAAGCTGTTCGGAAAGTGGAGATTCCCAAAGCAAGTGGAGGCAAGCGTATGCTGGGTATCCCAACGGTCCTCGACCGTGTTATTCAGCAAAGCATTTCCCAATGGCTTGGGTTAAAGTACGAGGGTGATTTTCACGATAACAGCTACGGCTTCCGTCCGAATCGTAATGCTCATCAGGCGGTCATTAAAGCGCAAGACTATCTGAACTTGGGCTACACGTGGGTCGTTGAACTTGATTTGGAGCAATTCTTCGATCAAGTGAACCACGACAAACTGATGTATCTTTTGAGCAAGAAGATTACGGATCGTCGAGTCCTAGCGCTGATCGGGAAATACCTTCGTTGTGGGATTATGGATCATGGTCTTGAACAAAAGCGAACCAAGGGCACGCCACAGGGAAGTCCCTTAAGTCCACTTTTATCAAACATCATCCTGCACGAACTGGATACGGAACTCAGCTCCCGTGGGCATCAATTTGTACGCTATGCGGATGACTGTAGTATCTACACGAAGAGCAATAAATCCGCAACTCGCATTATGCGCAACATCACCAGCTACATCGAATCTACACTTAAGTTGAAGGTGAACCGTGAAAAGAGTAAGGTAAGCAGACCTTCCCAAAGTAGCTTACTCGGCTTTAGTTTCTTCAAAACTCGAGGAGATTGGCACATTCGTATCTCTGCAAAGAGTATCGAACGAATCCGAGAGAATTTACGTCGAAATACTCGACGTAATTCAGTTACTCCTATGCATGAGCGACTGACTAAACTACGACAAATTACTCACGGCTGGGTGGATTACTTTCGTATAGGAACGAATAAGAAGGTGATGGTAGCACTAGATAAACTAGTGCGAAGACGCTTGCGTGTTCTGCTTTGGAAACAATGGAAGACCGCAGGAAATCGAATTCGGAACTTACTGAAACTGGGAGCCAAAAGCTGGCTTGCCTATCAACATGTGAACACCCGTAAATCCTATGCTCGAACAGGGACAAGTCCTATCCTTCAAACAACGCTGACAAACTCATACTTTACTAAACTAGGTTACGAAGGTTTTGCAGACTACTATTACTGGAGAACAACACATCAAACGACGTTATTCTAACAAACCGCCTTGGTACGGATCCGTATGCCGGGTGGTATTCTAGGTTTGCCAT
>NZ_JAAKGQ010000098.1:0-1709 GCF_011043515.1 Sphingobacterium sp. SGL-16
CCCTCTCAGATGATTGGGATTTTTTGTATAGAACATTTTTTAATTATAAATCTATTGAAGATCCTAATTCTAATAAATTTAAATTAATATTCGCTTCAGCAAATACTTTCTTAGCTTCTGCATTATCAATTTTCACCGGTGAAAATGTATCGTAGTGCATTCCAATAATGTTCTTACAATTGATAAAATCTGTTGCTTTGACCGCATCATACATATCCATAGTATAATGTCCTCCTATTGGCAAAAATGCCCAATCCAGATTCAAATCTTCCAACAATTTCATTTCAAGTGTCAAAGCAGTATCTCCCGCGAAGTATATTTTTTTATCACCAATAACAAATACAAAACCACAAGGAGCACCTCCATACGCACCGTCAGGAGTCGAATTAGTATGCAAAGCATACACCATTTTCACTTTGCCAAAAGGCAGGGTTAATGTACCACCAAAATTAAATTCAATAACTTTTTCATCGGGAACACCTTGCTTTCTTACCCAAGCAGCTGTCTCCACGATAGCCGCTACAGTTGCATCGGACTGCTTTTGAATTTTAGCTAAATCCGCCACATGATCTTGATGGGCGTGAGACAAGATAATATAATCAGGTTTTAACTCGGATACATCGATATGTTTTGCTAATGGATTGTATGTCACAAAAGGATCCATCAGAACTTTTGTACCATTAAAATTAAATTCAAAACAAGCGTGTCCTAAGTACCTTACCGATATTTGATTTGCCATAAAATTTTTCTTACTTACCAAATAAATTGCCTAAACCACCTAAACCGCTAAGCATATCTTGAGACGCAGCTGCCATTTCAGTCTGACTTACATTTTCAGCTTGCGCTAATGCTTTATTCAATGCAACAAGCAACAAATCTTCGATTTGTTCTTTATCATTCTCTGCAAAAAGTTCATCACTGATACTTACTTCTTTGATTTCTTTGTTGGCTGTAGCCACCACACGTACCTTACCTCCCTCAGCTTCACCCGAAACCGAAATATTATCTAAACGCGCTTTAATTTCTTGCGCTTTTTGTTGCGCTTGGAATAATTTATCAAACATAATCTCTTCTAGTTTTATAAGACCAAAATACGAAATCATGTTTTGCGTTCAAAATAAGTGTCAGAATAAGCTGAAATACTTAAATTTGTACCATGACAAAATACCAAGAAATAATCTCTACTTTACAAAATATCGATGCCGCAAAAGCTGAATATTTAGAAGAAGAAATAGATATAATACTGCATAAACTCAAATTTTTAACTGAAGATAGTTTTCCAAAAGCTATTGTCTTAGATCAAGAACAAGATTTTTTACCTTTAGAATCTCCTATTCTTGCCGAAAAGATTAAAATTGCTGGTGGTAGATTTATTACCAATTTAGCAGAGAATCCAGATTGTATTTTAATAATACAGCGTTCAGAAAATTTATATAGTCAATTTCCTTCTTTACTAAACGATATTGCAGTATCTAATAGTAATGCATTCCAAAACAACAATATTTTTATTATTCAGGATTCAAATTTCAATCAATTGGATGAAAACTATCTAAAAGACACGGAAGTATTAGCGGAAATTTTCCAACCGAAGTATTTTGTATATGGACATGATGGTTCGGCTTGGGTAAAATTCGAAGTCCAATAGAGTAGGAAGGTAATCATTATTTGATTACCTGACCCCTCACACCACCGTACGTGCCGTTCGGCAC